>CAYUIK010000001.1:0-63413 GCA_964444805.1 uncultured Acholeplasmataceae bacterium
AAACGAAAAAGAAACGTGCTCGCACGGCGATGATTCAGTGCGATCGTGAGCGCGCTCCTTTAGTCACTTGGGGTTTCGATTGTGACGTCTTTGCGTGTCTGAAAGTTCGGCATAACCCAATCCTCATGGCACGTGTTCCCCCAATTTTTTGCACGAGCCTTACACGGACAGTATAACACTGAAGGCGCTTGATAACAACCCTAAACGTCAAACCTGAACTATTTCAAAAAATCTTTGAGCTGATCGGCGAGCGCATTGTTTTTCACGCCATCACTCTCCTCGTTCAAGCGTTTGATCGCCTGTTTCGCTTCTTTGTTCGACATCCTCTTCTTCTCTTCCTTTTTCCTTTTTTCAAAGGAACTCATCCGCTCTCGATGTCCGCAGGAACAAACGAATACGGCCTGATCCCCTTCTCCGTGCAGTTCGAGACGCTTGTGGCAAACAGGACACCGCGCATTCGTGATGCGTGATACGACCTTACGGTAACCGCAGGCTCGATCCTGACACTTGAGTACGGTTGCGGTCTTCTGTTTGACTTCAAGAAGAGGCTTGCCGCACGTCGGGCACGTCTTGCTGGTAATATTGTCATGTCTATATTCGGCTTTGCTTCCTTTGATCTCGGAAATGATCCTTTGCGTATATGTTTTGATTTCTTTAATGAACTGGTTCTTATCGAGCCGACCGTGGGCGATATCATCGAGTTTCTGTTCCCACTTCGCGGTCAAAACGGGTGAGCGCAGTTCTTCGGGGGCGAGATCAAGCACCTGCCTGCCTTTCGATGTCGTCATGATCGACTTGTCGCGCAGTTCAATGTAGTGCACGTCAAAAAGCTTTTCCAAAATGTCGGCACGAGTCGCGACCGTTCCCAAACCACCCGTTTTTTTCAACGTATCCTTGAGCTTTCTGTCATCGATCAGCGCGTGATCGCTCGGGTTTTCCATCGCTTGGATCAACGTACCTTCCGTGAAATAGGGGGGCGGAGTCGTTTTTTTCTCTGTTTTTTCGACACGATCGATCGCCATCTGCTGTTTTTGACGAAGATCTGGCAGCTGCATGATGCGTTCATCGGAATCTTCATCGGGGTCAACGGTTACTTCCTTCCACCCAAGATTTTTGACGACGTTTCCTCTGGCCATGAACCGTTCACCCATCACTGCGGCTTCGATTACGGTTTGTTCATAGACATAGGGGTCGTGCAGGGATGATAGGAAACGCTGGGCGACCATGTCATAGATTCTTGCTTCGTGCACGTCACCGTCAATCAACGCCTCTTCGGTCGGGATGATCGCGTGGTGATCGGTCACGAGCGCATCATTGACCGAACGGAGCGAAGAAAAGGACTTGTTGAGAAGTTTATGGACCGTCTGATGGTATTTCGGTCCTGCTAGAGCGCGTAATCTCTCCCTGATGGTTTGGACGATGTCCTTCGAGATATGGCGTGAATCCGTACGCGGATACGTCAAAACCTTATGGTGTTCATAAAGGGACTGAGCGATTGAAAGCGTCATCTTGGCGGAATAGCCATACCGTTGATTCGCTTCCCTTTGTAACGTCGTAAGGTCATAGAGCAAGGGCGGCATGGTTTTCTTCTCGGTGCTTTGTCGCTGGTTGATCAAAAGTCTTTGTCCCTTGATTTTCTCCATGATGGCATCCGTCTTCTTCGCATCGAACAACCTGTTTTGTCCCCGGGCGTCGACCCACTTAAACGTTGTCCCTCCGGCATGAAGGTGGATCTCGGCATATGTTTTCGGTTTGAATGCCCGAATGAGATCCTCGCGCCGCTTGACCAATGCGATCGTCGGCGTCTGTACGCGTCCGGTTGAAAGCTGCGCGTTGTACTTTGTCGTCAAGGCTCTGGTCGCATTGATACCAACAAGCCAATCGGACTCGGCCCGAGCGACGGCCGAATGAAAGAGCGGAATGTAGGACGATCCGTCCTTGAGCTTGGTAAAGCCTTCTTGGATCGCCTTATCGGTGACCGAAGAAATCCAGAGCCTCTTGATCGGTTTTCTGTTTTTCGCGAGCAACAAGGTCCATCTCGCGACGAGTTCACCTTCGCGTCCCGCATCGGTGGCGATAATGACATCTTTGAT
Source organism: uncultured Acholeplasmataceae bacterium (assembly GCA_964444805.1). Classification (GTDB taxonomy): domain Bacteria; phylum Bacillota_I; class Bacilli_A; order Acholeplasmatales; family Acholeplasmataceae; genus RECG01. The sequence continues at coordinate 2,094 of CAYUIK010000001.1, forward strand.
CTCATTTTTCATGAGTAAGCTCTTGACCGTGGAAAACTGTTTTCGTGTCTGCGGAATGACTTCGAGTTTCATCGATTCAGGGATGATCGGCAAGTCCTCGAGGCGCCACGTCTGATACTTGGCATCGTAACGACCCGGCTCCGCGAGTTCAACGAGGTGTCCGAGCGCCCAGGTTACGACATATCGATGCCCTTCAAACCATCCGTTTCTCTTCTGGTTGGCTTGCATGACACGAGCGATATCGCGAGCAACCGAGGGTTTTTCCGCAAGAACGAGTGATTTATTCATATTTCCACCTCCACTTCATCCTATATTGTTTCATTATACATGAACGCACCTTGAAGTTAAAGCATTGCTTGTCAGGTCCTTTTATTTATGTTACTATGAAATCGGATAAAAAATAAGAACAAGGAGCGTTTAGTCATGATAAAAAAAACAGTATCGTTCACACTCCTCGCGATCCTATTGTTCACAGCCGCAAGCTGCGAACTAACGGATGACGATCATCTGATCGACATCAACGAAGATTTTAAAACCGAATACGAGGTCGGTAGCACAGAACCGGACTGGTCCGACGCGATCGTCCTAAAAGAAGACCTGTCGGTCGATGATTTGTCCATCGATGCGTCCGATGTCGATTTCGATACTCCGGGCACTTATGATGTCGTCTTTTCCATGTTTCAAGAAGAACCCCTGACGCTAACGATAGAGGTCATCCGTGATTACGTCACCGATTTTTCAATCGGTCACTCCCACGTTTTGGCCGTGACATATTTCGCCAAAATCTATGCGTGGGGAAATAACGCTTTCGGTCAACTCGGAAACGGACAGACCGGCATCGACGCTTTCGCTGCAACACCTCTTGAAGTGTCCGAATCTTTTGATCTCCATGAAAACGAACGGATCGTCCGTGTTTTTACCGGTCAGGATCACTCCTTCGCGCTTTCGAACGATGATCGCCTTTTTTCCTGGGGCATGAACTGGTCCGGTCAACTCGGTGACGGAACGGATGACAACCATGCGATTCCCCAAGACATCACGATGAACCTCGGATTGGCTGAAAATGAACGGATCCTCGATCTCCAATCGGACTATCACAGCATAGTTTTGACGTCAGATGATCGTCTCCTTAGCTTCGGATGGAATGAATACGGACAACTCGCCAACGGCGCATCCGGTCATTCTTCTGAGGAAACCCTGCCGATCGATGTCACCAACAGTTTCACATTCGAAGATCACGATGCGATCGCCAGCATACGAATCAACCGCGTTTTGACCGAAAATGGTCGCGTCTTTGCCTGGGGGGAAAATGACAAGGGTCAGGTCGGCGACGATACCGATGAGAATCGACCGTTTCCCGTCGATACCACGGACACATATCCGCTTTTAGAAGGGGAAACGATCCAATCATTTTCCGATACCGGCATGATCGCTTTAACCGAATCGCGCGTTCTCGCCCTCGGTATTAAAAAAAGTCTGGGAGGCAACCTTTCAGTTGAAAGCATCGTTGATGACATCACGGATCAATTCGAACTCGAAGATGACGATGTCATCAAACGCGTCAAAAACGCTTCTCACATCCTCGCCTTGAGCGCGCACGGTAGACTCTATGCGTGGGGTCAAAATACATACGGAGAGCTCGGCATCGACGGTATCGACCATTCGCTCGATCCGATCGACATCACGGATTCAATCCCGACGGATGAGGGGGAATCCATCGCAAAAGTCGAAACAGGCACGAACGGTTTTTCAATTCTTTTGACATCCTCTGGTCGTTTGTTCGCATGGGGAAGAAACAACTTTGGCCAACTCGGGATCGGAACGCAGGAAGAGACGTCGACACCGAGCTTGATCGTATTCGAGTAAACAAGGGCTCTATTCCGCACGGAATAGAGCCCTTGTTCATTTAATTTCAATCGTTTTTCGCTGATTGTCAACAACATGTTTGTAGGCCTTAATACGAAGAACTCCATGTTTGAGTTCGGCGTCGATTCGTTCAAAATCGAGTTCACCGAGATCGAGTTTCCGTTCGACCATGCGTCCCATGCGTTCACGATATAGATAGCTTTCCTGGTCATCGTCTTGTTTTTCCTGTTCGACTTTGATGCTCAAAAGGTCGTGTTCATAGTTTAAGACGATCGCCTCTTTTGCGACACCGGGAACATCCGCTTCAATGAGAAAATATGTTTCGTATTCACGTACATCGAGCGGTAACGCACTCTTTTGACTAGGCGAAGAGTTCGCAAAGAAATCATCGAAAACGCGCATTAAATCATGCGTACTACTGCGCCGGACACGGTCTGGATTGAGATAGAACATATCATTATCCTCCTTTATTAGCACTCTTTATTATCGAGTGCCATTTTTTCACATTTTAGCATACGTGACTCGAGTTGTCAACGCGTATACTTGAATTTTTAGCAATCGATTGATTAGAGTGCCATTGCCTACGAAAGCAATTTGATTGCTTTTTGAAAGCATAGGGAAATGGCTTATCTAAGGAATACATCTTCGATGATTATATAACCACTTTTGTAATAATCGTGTTATAATAACATCACCACTCGATAAAGGAGCTGCACGTTTTGGAACATAATACGATTGGCTACAAGATCCGTGAATTGCGGACGAGCAATAACATCAAACAACGCGTTCTAGCGAATAAACTCAATGTCACGATCAGTACCGTTTCCAATTGGGAAACCGGACGTCGCACCCCATCGATCGATGACTTGCGTAAGATCGCTCGGATTTTTGATGTGAAGCTCGGATATTTTGATATCGACATGGATACGTCTCGCGCTGCCCCCGTTACCGAACAGGACTCGAACCTGACACAAAGCATCGAGTTTAAAACCTATGACCTCTATTGGAATCACGCCGAATTTGCCGCAATCATAATTAGCGCATTACTCTTCATTTTCGGTTTTGCCGTCTTCTCTCGTTTCGCACTTTATTTCTATGGTGCAGGAACGTTTCTTTCCGTTGGCCTGATCGTCAATCTCGTCAACAAACTCATCAGCGTTAAACGTCAAAATACCAGAAAAGTCATCCTACCCCTTGAATATGAAGTCGTATACATCCATCGCTACGAAGAAAAGCTGGCACACCGCATCAAGCGCGCGCTCTCGATCACATCATCCGCGTCCATTTTCACGAATGGCTTCGTCTTTCTCTGGGTTGCGAGTATTTTCGGGCAACTCAGCAATGAGCTGATCGACATCACGGTCTCGCTCTATGCCTTCATCGTCATCATTGCCGCATACTACCGTTTCCGTATTATCGACAATAAGGATACGCTCAAAAAAAGATTGAACTACTATAGTGTCAGCAGCAATTTCCAGGCAACCTCGCTGATTTCGTGTCTCTTTTTGAATGTGATCGCTTTACTGATCATCTCCTATTCCTTTTACTTTCTCGAAGTGGCTTTCGACTTCAATTTCATGTTCTATCTGATCATGGTACTATCGACATTGAACGTCGTAGCCTCCTATATCGTCTTTGTCGGGTATCACCACTTCATTGCGCGTTATAGCCTTTACTCGATCGATAGTGAGAACAAGATCAAACAGATCAACTAAACCACAGGAAAAGGGAATCGAACCCAATCGTTCGATTCCCTTTTTTACGAATTGACGGTTCTAAAGCATGTGCTCGGATCCTTTTCAATCGTTTCATCCTTTATTTTTTTCGGATTACCTAAAACGCTTCGTCTGTTCTTTTTCTTTCTACTCAGTGCTCACTTTTCTTTGACTGACGAAAAAAGGGTCATACCGAGCGGCATGGCCCTTTTCATGCTTGCGAAAACGTCCCCCTCATGCGTAGTGACCGACCGTCCATCGCTTGCCTGCCGCGCATGAAAACGTCATGGATCTCATCGTTTTGATCGAGTATGACGAGATCAGCATCATAGCCCTCGGCGATCTTCCCTTTGCCTTTTAGGTGATAGATCTGTGCGACATGTGTCGTCACGGGTCCAAGAGCGAGCTCCCAGGAAAGCCCTGATTCTCGGTGAGCTTTTCTTACGCTTTGATAGAGCGTGTTCACCTCGCCGATACCCATACCGACACATTTCCCATTCCCATCAAAAACGGGTAGACTTCCCTGACCATCCGATGAGAAAGTGATGCGTTTAGGGTCGACGCCTTGTTCGATGGCATGTGCGTACGCCTGGTGGGCCGAAAGCGGTCCTTCCTTCAATCCGGTCGTGAAATCGATCGTCGCCTTATATGTTTTACTGTAATGGATTCCTTGGTCGAGCAGATCGTGCGACCGGTTGACGTGCGTCGGATGGATCTTGGAGACGGGAATATCCGATTTCTCGAGTACTTTGAACAGGATAAACAGACCGTCCTTACCGTTTCCGACGTGAATGTTCGAAATGCCGGCTTTGCCAGCGAGAAGCCCGCCAACATGAGCACTGGCAATCGCTCGTGTCAAATCTTTAACCGTCGGTTGACTGCTGCGATGGTCGGCGATGGCGATTTCCCCCAGACCGATGATTTCCTCGACCATGAGCACGTCATCCTCAATCGTTTTAAAGAGGGTCCGCGGTGGAACCTGATAACTTCCGGTCATCGCATATGCCGACATACCCTCATGCCGCAGTGCCTTGATTTTGGCGATTAAATCCCTCATGTTTCGCGTGAACCCATCCGTTCCGAGCAAGCCGACGACACTCGTAACCCCGGCCTTGATCAAGCGATCGATTGTAATTTCGGGAACGCGTGAATGGTAGCCCGCCTCTCCTCCGCCACCGAGTACGTGCACGTGGTTGTCGATCAGACCCGGAATGGTTTTGCAGCCTTTTCGTTCGATGACTTTGACGTCAATACCTTCGATCTCGATCCGATCCGCGATCTTGATGATCCGATCACCGGCTATAAGAATATCCTTGACACCGAGCGACTCCGGCGCATAGACATCCGTTTGGGAAATCAATTGGAGCATGGAATCACTTCCTTTTTTCTTTTGAACGCGCCTCTTCCCAAGAGGTTTCGAATCGTTTTTCCCAGGACATAAATCCCATAGGATATGAGCGTGAATCCGAAAACATAGATCAAAAAATAGGGCCCATAGGACAATCGGTCATAAATCGGTTTGATCCAGTCGATATGGATGCCATGACGAGGATTAAGGAAAAACATGTTGAACGTTCCGTCCTGAACGTAGCGGTTATGCCAGAGGTTTAAACTCATGGCGATCGCAACCACGACGAGATAGACCAAAACGATACGACTAAAACGGCTTCGCTTCCAGGGAATATCAGAGAAAAGGAGTACGCTTCCCATGATGGCGGCACCACCATGATGAACCATCGTCTGGATATTGATCCCGATCGTAGTCGTAAAGACATCATGAGGGATGAACATGACGAGTATACCGGCAAAAAGACCATAGGTCGCTAAAAATCCGTACAATACGTTACGAAAACGCTCGTTTTTCAGCCAGCCAGCCATAATCGCCACATACATGGGGGTCGAACAAAACTGAAAGGGGAACGCGTACCAACGATATCTCCAGGCATTCGTATAGGAAAAATTGATCTGTTTGTATATTTCAAGTATGAGCATGATGAGCCCGATCGTCAAAACGAAGATACGGATCCTTTCCTTCGATGCGTGTCGAAGGCGCATTGTTGCGTATCCGGCAATCAAAAAAACGAGAAGCAAAAAGACATAGTGAAACCATGACTGGTAGGCGATCGGACGCTCCATTTGCGCATTGAGCAGTTCCAAGATCTGATTCATCATTTTCGTGCTACCGTGATTTCGCCATGATCGCTTGATAGAGATCGTCGATCATGCCCATATTTTCAGGGATTTCGATGTGCTGAGGACACTTCGAGAGACACGCCCCACAGGATATGCATTGATTCGCGCGACAGGATGCTTGAATCCGTTCATATGCTCTTACGAACTCGAATTCGTTCTTGGCGATCGCGTAGGCATTGTAAGCTGCGAAAACCGCCGGTATGTCGACGCCCTCTGAACACGGCATGCAGTACTTGCAATCCGTACAGGGAATCGTCCGTTTTTCAACGAACACCTTCACCGCACGATCGAGGACTTCCTGATCGGCTCGATCGATCGGTTTGAAGGAAGTCATCGTAGCGATGTTGTCTTTGGTCTGTTCGAGATTGGACATGCCGCTTAAAACGACCATGACGTTATCTTTCGATGCGGCATAGCGAATCGCCCATGAAGCGATGCTTTGATCGGGTTTTGCTCTTTGTAAAATCTCGGCAGAATCCTCACAAAGTGATGCCAGAAGACCGCCACGCACCGGTTCCATGACGATGCAGGGAATACCATGGGATTCGATGAGCTCATACTGTTTTTTCGCATCCTGCAACGTCCAATCCAAATAATTCAACTGGATTTGCACGAAATCCCACGTATGTGCAGCGAGAATCGATTCTAAAACATCCGGCGTATCATGGAAAGAAAAACCGAGTTTACCGATTTTCCCTTCTCGTTTCATGTCATAAAGAAAATCCATAACACCGGGCAAATCATAGGCCTTTCGGTTGTTCTTGTTGAGCGCATGACAAAGATAGTAGTCGAAGTGATCGACCTGACAGTTTTTTAGTTGCTCGTAAAAAATACGTTTGGCATCATCGACCGATTCGATCAGCCAAGTCGGCATTTTGCTGGCAAGATAAAATTGATCGCGCGCATACGTCTTTAAAACTTTACCGATGAACGTCTCGGACTGACCACTATGATAGGGATATGCCGTGTCAAAATAGTTGACACCATGCTCAAAAGCATAGTCGATCATCCGCTTCGCTTTTGGTTCATCGATATCCGAACGATCCTTGGATATCGTTGGAAACCGCATGCAGCCAAAACCCAATAGCGATGGATTTTCTTCGATTCCTTTGAACTTACGCGTTTTTCTGGTTACTTTTTTCATGTCATCACCCACTTCAAGTATACACGATATCTCACTGGATTTCCACATGAAAAAAGCCCTTTAAAAAGGGCTCAGGCATCTCGAGGCATGTTCTTCTCATCAAAAACAGAGACAACATAAACGTTGGATTCGTCGATCCAGTCCACAAAAACCGTAATGTGGTGCTGAACCTCATGACCCTTTTTGATGGGTATATGACGAAACGCCATCCGTTCGTTGTTACCCGCTTGGATTTTCGCTTCAACAGAGGTTAGAAACGCCTGTCTTTGTTGTTCATCTTCGATGACGACTTCGAACAGGGAACGCGCGTGTTCGAGGGTCTTTCGGTTCGTCCCGAGCAACTTCGGATAGAGGTCGTTCATATAAACGATGTCTATTTTCGGCCAAGATGCGTGAATCGCGATGCCAATCGGGATCTTGTTCAGCGTAGCTTCAAGTAAATCTTGCGAACTTTCGAGCATGCGTTCTCGTTTAATTTGATCCGTAATAATTTCGGTATAGACGATCAACCCTTCGATCGAGTCATTCGCTCCATAGAGGGGTCGGCATTCCCAGCGGGTATAATCGGTCGTGCCATCGTTTCTTTTATAAACATCACGGTCGGCTCGGACGACTTCACCTTTGAGCACGCGTCGATGGACGGCGCGCCACTTCTCAGGTAAATCGGGCAGAACCTTGTAGTGATGTTTTCCGATGACATCTTGATCCTTAACCTCGTATTCATCCAAGTAACGCTGGCTGACGAAAAGGTAATTGAGATCCTTGTCGTGCACGGCAACAGCGGATTTATTGTGTTCAATGACTTGACGCATCATGTCGTAGGACTGTTCGAGTTCTTGTTGCAGGCGTACTTCATCGGTAATATCGGATATCGTTCCCACCATCAACACGGGTTGATTGCGGATGTTTCTTTGAATGACATCCCCGGATTCCTTAACATAGACGTCGTGGCCTTCCTTGTGCCGCATACGGACGACAGCACTATAATGAACGCCCTTTTCAGTCCGAACCTCGGCAATTTTCGCTTCTGTCTTTTCATAGTCTTCCGGATGGAGAAGTCGCTTTCGCACGATGGTTCGATCCTGATCGAGTTCATCTAGCCGGTAGCCTAGGATCTCAGCGTATCGCTTATTATAGGTAGACGTTCCCTTTTGCATGTCCCATTCCCACGTTCCGATTTTTGCCCCTTCGATGACATTCTTGTAGCGCTCATTGGTTCGTTCTCGCTCGATCACGAGTATGTAGAGGAAGACGGCTGTCATGATCTGAACGAAGGATTCGGTGATGGCTTGAACAGGGACGCGGCCGACTTCGATGTAATCGATAATGAGGTGACTGACGACCAGGTAGGACAAAACAAGAAAGAGAATCTTACGGTAATAGAGCGCGAGTAAAATAATAAAGATGTAGTGGGCTTGTACGAACAAATAGTGTAGGTTCGAATCATAACCGAAAACACTAATTAGAAACGTCAGGATCATGATGACGACTGCGACGATGATATTCTTTCGATCGAGCATGAGTCATCCCCCTATTGCTTTTTTTATGGATAGGTCGATTATACCATAAAAGCGAAAAAAATCGATTACCATCGATTCATAACCTTTTCGGCGAAACCGAGCATGTGGTCGATTGAAACAGGGTCTTCTCTTGGACCAATCGTTCCGGAAAAATATCCAAAAACCTGGTGCTGATTCGACCGAATGACAAGAGCATTGGTGTCGGCATGACGATCGAGGATCGGCACGAATTCGAGATCGATGTCACCCGATTTCGAATAGATCTTCCACGGTTTAAGGAAATCCGTCTTCGGAATATCGAAAACGACGTCATCGAGTTTGTAGGCACTGTTCTTGCAGTAATAGATATTTTCGGTCGCCTTCGTCGTATCGCCGAACCCGTAACCCAAGTTGAACCCGACGCGGTTGCCGTTCGCTTCCCCGCTCATGGACGCCCAGTACCACGTATTTTTGTATGTCCAAACGCCGCGTCCCCAATCGAGAACGCCATAGGTTCCATCTGCGAATGAAAGCGTTCGGTCACCGATTCGAACGCGTCCGCTACCTTTAAGCAAATTGATCTTCTGATTATAGTAGAAGTGTCGCTTTTTTTTGAAAGGCGTAGCGATCACGAGCGAATCCTTGATGGTTTCTTTGAGCGTGATATCGCATGAAAAATCCGCATCGCCATCGAAATGTTCGAAACGGGCAATCAAACGGCGCTGCCCGTCTTCATGTCTGAACTGCACGGAAAACCCCTTGCGTTCAAAAACGACATCACCTTGGTCTGACCGATTCGGCATCTGCAATTTTCCCCGGGAAAAATAGCCTATGCGTGACCGCGTTCTTTCGCTTTTTCGGTTAAAATCGAAATACGTCACACTCACCAGCCACAAATAGTCATTGTCCGCCACGGTCAAGGCGACGCCTTCTTGATCGTTGCCAACATAATAATAATCCCATTCCTTGATCCGCATGCCTTTGACTCTGACATCCTGCCGATCATACGTCTTGACGGGATATAGACAATACCCCGCCTCAAAGAGCTCGCCGTTGCAATCGAGGAGTGGTCCCGGTTTCAAAACGTTTTGTTTCATGAACACCATCCTTTCGAATCATAGAGCTTTTTTTCAGTATACCACGTCTTACTCGCGGGTAAAAGGTCAACTTGTCGGAAAGATTCGGTAGAAACCCTAATTATGTGATAGTGTCGCCCAACGTGCACTTTTATTTAAAAAAGTGAAGAACTTAGATAAAATGAATGTGGTGATCAAATATGAAGATCTATGAGAACATAACCGAACTCATCGGAAATACGCCCTTAGTTCGGCTAAAAAACATCGAAAAAACACGAAATCTCAAGGCGAAACTCATCGCCAAACTCGAATATTTCAATCCGTTGTCCTCGGTCAAGGACCGTCTCGGGCTCGCTCTCGTTTCTTCGCTTGAAGAAAAGGGACTTTTGCATAAGGCGAGTCATATCGTTGAACCGACGAGTGGAAATACCGGCATCGGGCTCGCCATGGTTTGCGCACAACGCGGTTACAAGCTCACGCTCGTCATGCCGGACACCGTTTCGGTCGAAAGACGACAAATCGTCCGAGCGCTCGGAGCAAGCGTCATCCTCACACCGGGTGCTCTCGGCATGCAAGGTTCGATCGATCAGGCCCGGATGATGCAGAAAAACGATCCGCATGTCATTTTGCCCATGCAATTCGAGAATCCGGCCAATCCGGCCATGCACCGGAAGACGACGGCACTTGAAATACTCAAAGACACCGATCATGACATCGATGCATTCGTCGCCGGTGTCGGTACGGGTGGCACGATTACGGGCGTAGGCGACATTCTAAAAGGAGAGATCAAGAACGTCCGGATCGTCGCGGTGGAGCCAAGTCAATCACCCATGCTTTCTAAAGGGTATGCCGGCAAACACGGAATTTCTGGTATCGGGCCCGGTTTCATCGCGCCGATCATCAACCTCGATATCATCGACGAAGTCATCACCGTCTCCGACGAAGAGGCGATGGCGATGGCGCATGAACTCGCCCAGAAAGAAGGCATTTTCGCTGGAATCAGCAGTGGTGCGAATGTCCATGCCGCGATCGAACTCGCCAAAAGAAAATCATTTCAAGGTCAAACGATTCTTTTGATCATCTGTGATACGGGAGAACGGTACTTGTCGACACCGCTATACCAAAACCATGTTTAAACGGACATGCGGCGACATCAAAGCCGCTCAAACATACGATCCCGCAGCTCCCTGTGCGCTCATGATCTTCTTAACTTATCCGGGTGTCATCGCCTTACGGAGACACCGAATTACGCATCGCTTATGGAACCTCAGACTAAAAAATCTATCCCGCTACATCAGTTACCGAACGCGTCGGAAAACGGGCATCGACATTCATCCGAACGCCAAGATCGGTTCATGCGTCTTCATCGATCATGGCATGGGTCTCGTGATCGGTGAAACCGCCGTCATCGGCGACCACAGCGTACTCTACCACGGGGTAACCCTTGGTGCGAACACCTTTGAAAAGATCGACCGTCATCCCAAAATCGGTAATCACTGCATCATTTATGCCAACGCGACCGTCATCGGTCCGGTCAAAATCGGTGATCATAGCATCATTGGCGCGAACGCTGTCGTTTTGAAAAGTGCTCCAGAGCATAGTCTTCTCGTCGGTAATCCTGCACATAAGAACGCGCGTTCGAAGGTTATGAAACCAACGCTTCAAAAAACGAATAATCCGGAGGTATGACCATGTTGAAACTAAAGGGCATTACCAAAAAATATGAAACGGGTGCTTTCAAACAGACGGCACTCGATCACATCGACCTCTCCTTTCGAAAAAATGAGTTCGTCGCCGTTCTTGGACCATCGGGTTCTGGTAAAACGACGCTTCTAAATATGATCGGCGGGCTCGATCGATACGATCAGGGCGACCTTTTAATCGACGGCAAGTCGACGAAAACGTTCAAGGATCAGGATTGGGACAGTTATCGAAATCATTCGATCGGCTTCGTCTTTCAGAACTACAATCTGATCACGCACACGAGCGTCCTCGCCAACGTCGAAGTCGCGATGACACTAAGTGGGATGACCTCCGAACAAAGGCGAGCCCGTGCGCTCGAAGTGCTCGAAGAAGTCGGCTTGAAGGATCATGTCCATAAAAAGCCGAATCAGCTCTCGGGAGGACAGATGCAGCGCGTAGCCATCGCTCGCGCTCTATCCAATGATCCGGACATCATTCTCGCGGATGAACCGACCGGCGCGATTGACAGTGAAACGAGCAAACAGATCATGAGCATCATCGAGCGTATTTCTAAAGACAAACTCGTAATCATGGTCACCCACGACGAACGGATCGCCAAAACCTACGCCAACCGAATCGTATCGCTGGCGGACGGGCGCGTCATCGACGACTCGAATCCGTATGAATCGAAACTGTTAGAAGGCGCACGCTTAAAACTCAAAAAGACATCGATGGCTTTCGGCCAAGCGCTCAAACTCTCCTTCAGCAATCTCAAAACAAAAAAATTCCGTACGCTCATCACGGCTTTTGCCGGAAGTATCGGCATCATCGGCATCGCGCTCGTTCTCTCTTTGGCGAACGGACTCGACAAAGAGATCGAAAGACTCGAAGTAACGACGCTGGCGGAGTTCCCGATTCAAATTGACACGGTAGCGATCAACATCGAAGCTGCCAGTCGAGGGCAAGCCCCCGAACGTATCGACGCTGACCTTTGGGATCCCTATCCGGAAGATCCCGAGATTTACGCATACGAACAAGTCCTTCTCGAAATCCAGCACTTCAATGATATTTCCGAAGATTATATCCGTCACGTCGAATCACTCGCTCCGGATCTCTATTACGAGATCAGTTACCGTCGCTCGGTCAACATGAACGTCATCTTCGATCAAGGAGAAAACGACTACACCCGCTTGAACAACAACCGGGTGCGCTTTGAACCGATGATCGGCGAAAAAGACTTCTTTAACGCCTCCTATGACATTCTCTCCGGCGATCTGCCCGAAAACAAAAACGAGCTCTTGCTCGTCATCGACGAATATAACCGCCTCAACCTAGAAATGCTTACCGCACTCGGTCTGCCGCCGGATGTTGAAACGCTCGCCTTTGATGACGTGATCGGGCGAAAATTCAAAGTCATCGACCTCGATGACTACTACCTCTATGACGACGTTGAAGACCGTTTCTATCCGAATAGTGATTTTACTTCGCTGGCTCAAGACGCTGCTGGCATCGATCTTTCAATCGTCGGGATTGCACGCGTCAAGAGCGATGGCTTGAGCGCGATCATGGACCAGGGCATCAAATATCACCCCGACCTCGTCACGTCTTATCTCGAGAGTGCTCGTAGCTCGCGCATCGGACAGGCTCAACTCGAAAGCGACATCAGCGTCATTACGAACGAACCACAGACACCATCGGAAATCGCTTCGCTTCTACGTTCCTTAGGCGTTGATCCGACACCCTCACAAATCCGAATCTATCCCGTTGACTTCGCCGCGAAACAGGCGATTACCGAACACCTCGATCAATTCAATCAGGACCTCGATGAGGACATGAAAATCGTCTACACCGATATCGCGTCGATCGTTACCGATCTAACATCCGATGTCATCGATGGGATATCCTACGTGCTCATCGCCTTCTCGTCGATTTCCCTAATCGTTTCCTCGATCATGATCGGTATTATAACCTATGTGTCCGTTCTCGAACGAACCAAGGAAATCGGTCTTCTTCGCAGTATGGGGGCCCGTAAAAAGGACATATCACGCGTCTTCAATGCTGAAACGACGATCATCGGCCTAACGGCTGGTATTCTCGGTGTCGCCGCTGCCTACATCCTGACTTTCCCGATCAACTATATCATCGCCTCCCTGGTCGAGGACATCAACGCCCTCGCGGTTCTACCGATCGAAGCGGTTTTCGGACTGATTGTCATCAGTATTCTTCTGACTTACATTGCCGGTCTGATTCCCGCAAGAATCGCCGCAAACAAGGATCCGGTGATCGCTTTGCGTATCGACTAGTAAAATGAAAGGCATCCGTCGGGATGCCTTTTTTCATGATTGTAAAAACAATTCGAGCGCTTCTCTTAGTTCATCGGTAATCAGGATTTGATCGATAATGTGCACGATTGCAAAATCGATCGTATCGACCGTATCGATTACGGTTGCACCTTCAATCAAAAGGTCACCTTCAATGACCGTGACTTCTAGTTCTTCGCCGGCAGCTGAAGTGACGGTCGTCGGTGCAAGCAGATAGAAGTCGTTTAGACTATAGGGTTCGACGATCAGATGATTGAGGAGAATCTCATCGATCCGATCGAATTCCAACAGTTCTTCGATCGTAACATCATAGGCTGCAAGCAAGGCGTCAAAGGCTTCATCGCTCGGCGCGAACAGCGTGACTTGCGTATTCCCGGTCAAGTCGATCTGCCCTGTTAGCAACAATCCCGTAAACAGATCCGAATCGAGTAGGATATCACTAAACGTATCAAAGAAATCATCGTCGATAATCGTTTCCGTCAGCGTATTCGCCACCTGTTCCGGGAGAAGCACCTGATCGATTTCGTGGACCATGCCATTCGTGGCATCCATATCGGATTCGACGATGTGCGCATATGTATTGATCAATAGACTCTCATCGTACTCGAACGAGATGTAATCACCTTCTAGGCTGGCGAGTTGTGCTGGGGTAATATTCTCCAGTGTTCCTCGTTCATGTTTCCGTTCGATGACGTGATAGGCCAGAATGTCTTCGAGATCGTCACGAGCCATAAAATCGGCTTTTGTAAGTCCGTAGGACGTAAAGAACTGATAGAATGCCGTATTGTTCGGAGCGAGTAGCGTGCGCTCATCATCCGTACGGAAGTACGCTTCGAGTCCCGCAACCGAAATCGCTTCATCGAGAATGGTGAACTGAGGCTTTCTTTGGATCGTTTCGAGCATATCGACCCCTTCGATCGTCACCGAAATCGCGATCGTCAACCCTCGCGTGTTGACGATCATGCCTGTCGGAATGAGTCTTCCTTCGAGCATAACGGTCCCGGTTTTGGCCTCTTCGTAAACCTTACGGGCCTGATCCCAAGCGACCAATACCTCTTCCGTATCACCGTCCTCGAGTTCGACCGTAACTTCCAAGGGAAGATCGAGCGTTTGAAAATCGGTATAGCGATCGACTGTGATCGCTGCGAATTCCGGTACGCGTTGAATATCACGTATGACATCATCACCGCGTTGACAGGAAGCGACGAATATGAGCATCAGTATGACGACCATGATTACTACTGGTTTTTTCATGCGAATGGAAACCTCCTTGCATGTGTGTTCTCACCTTCGATTATAGTACTTATGCGCGTTGAATACAAAGATAACGGACGACTGCCCGCTATCATGGAAAAATATGTGAAATGAACGTACGGATGCACCGGTTTCGTTCAAAGTGTCGCTCCGCGATCGGACTCCTTTTTGAGATGTTCGATGAAGAAAGCAGCAATCCTCGGATCGAACTGCGTTCCAGCATTTCGTTCGATCTCTTTCATCGCTTCGCTTATACTCATTGCTTTTCGGTACGGGCGGTCGCTTATCATCGCGTCATAAGCATCGGCGATTGAAATGATTCGCGCCTTGATCGGTATGTCCTCGCCTTGGATTCCGCGAGGATAGCCTTTTCCGTCATAGCGCTCGTGGTGAGCGAGTATGTCGTTGGCGACATCGCTGTAATCGGGTGAACTCGACAGAATTCGATAACCGATTTCCGGGTGTCTTTTGATTTCAACCCATTCCTCTTCGGTCAGTTTACCGGGTTTGTTTAAGATCGCTTCGTCGATTCCAATCTTACCGATATCATGAAGATTGCTGACCATTTCGAGTTGTCGAATTTCATCATTGTTCATACCGATCAGATGCCCGATCGTCTTGCATAAAGTCGAGACCCGCTCGGAATGCTCCTCTTCCCTAGGGTTTTTCTCCCGCAAGGTATTGAGAATTGTTTGAATCGATTTATTGCGATGTGAAGCGATTTCGAAGAGCTTATGCTTATACATGTTGTTTTCCGCGATCCGGATCGTTTCGAGAATATCGACACGATCGCTGTCTTTCACGGCGATACCGTAGGAAATCGAAATACTCATGCCTTTCAAATAGATTCGTGCGAGGTCTTCCTTGAGCTCTTCGATCAGATCATTCGCTTTTTTCACGGTAGCGTATGGCATGATGACCGAAAACTCATCACCACCGATGCGATAGATCTCCGCTGCATCTGGGTTGAAGATCCGCTTCAACTCTGTCGCAACGATCGTTAATAACCGGTCACCTTGGTCATGTCCGAATGAATCATTCATAACTTTTAAACCGTTGACGTCGATTAAAATGACAACAACCGGTGTTTCTTCTTGCTTGATCACGGCAAGATCTTCCATGTAAAAGCGCCGATTCTTGAGGTCAGTCATGTCATCGTGATAACTGATATAGCGCATATTTTCCTGGACTCGTACGCTTTCTGAAACATCATGGGAAAAGACAGTGACGCCGGTAACCTCTTGGTCTTTGTTGCGAATCGGCGCATAGTATTCCTCAAGAAATTTACCCGGCGTAACTTCGACTTCGAACGTTTTGGTAATTTCTTTTCCGCTGTACGCTTCCTGAATGTAGCGTCTAAGTCTTGTTTTCATCGTTTCATCTTCGATGTAATCAAAAAAAACGTCGCCAATTTTGATATCTACGTTGTAATACGTTTTCATCGACTGCTTATGATAACGATTGAATGTCAAATATCGTCCGGCGAGGTCGATCGCGTAAACTTCCATTTGCTTTGTCGAATCGATGCTGGCCTTGAGCAATATTTCCTGTTGCTCGATTCGATAATGCGTTTCGAACTGTTCCTTCAACTGATCGATGGAAAGTCCAATGATCATCGTGACAAAGGGAAGTATTGTCAGATAGGGAATGAACGTGGCGCGAATGGTCGAAAAAGCATCAGGCCAAGGTATCAATAAAAAGCATAACAAAGCGATTATATGGACAATATAGCCTAAGACGAGATATTCGAGATACTTTCTTTTGAAATGAAACAGGTGATGGATTTTAAGCCAAATCAGACCGATAAGAGCTGAAAACACAATCGTCGCGATCCCGGCATAAACGCCAGTGCCGCCCAAGAAAAGTCGGTATAGGATTGCGAAAATCGCACCGATGACTGTTGGTATCAAACCGAAAAAGACGCCTGAGAGACTCAAGAGAACAGTCCTCGTATCAAAGAACAACCCCTCTTCGAGAACCCATGGCGTGGACATGATCAGAAGAAGAGATAATCCGTTCGCGATACCGATCATGATTTTGACCGATAATTTACGGGTAAAGGGGTTGATATTGGTCAAAGAATAGATATAAGCCAGTAAAAGAAGATATAGTGCATTTTGTGCGAGCCCTATGATGTTTTCTGACAAGCCAATCAGAGTCGTCATCGCTTTACCTCATGCATCAGGAAATAAAATCGTAAGGATTGATACGATTATTATAACACATATGGATTTCAAATCAAATTGACGAGTCGTCGATCGACATTTCGAAAAAGATATGTTAGAGTTCTTGTCATGGCATCCTATCGAACATATACGCGCTTCGTTTCAGTTAGAGAGCCAAGAATCGAATGCACGTAAGGATCCCTTCCTCTTGTTCCATCCTTTGGCGGAACTATTCTATCCGTATATTTTATTCACACATCGCTATGTTAAAAAAGAAGAAAGTCGGTATACACGAATTGTCGACTAATATGCGGTTAGTCAACCAGGTCTGATTTAGCGAAATAGCTGCGATATAATATAAGTGTATAAACGAGAGGTCATATACGCGCCGGCTCCCTTTCCCGGTTCGTATATGATATGAACCTGCAAGTTCCCCTTTCATTGCAGCTCATCAGCGATCGTTTATGCATCATCCTATAGGATCGTATTCATGCGTTCCTATAAAGTAAAAGCCCCTCTTTTCTAGGGGTTTTTCTTTTGTTCAGATCTCAAACTTTGTGCACAAGATGGGCGCGAACTGGTAACTGTTCGATTAAAAAATGCCAGAAAAATGGTCAAACCACAAACAAGACCTTTTAGGCAGCATCACCGAGCTATCGAAAATGATCAGGAAGAAGAATGCTTATGTACTGCATTCGATAGGGATGAGACGTATTATTATTCAATATCAAGAGTTTTTTACCATATCGTCCTATGCAAAAAAAACGAAAACCGCAGGCTCGCCATCAATAAGTTGAAAGATGAGTCATGAACAGGTATACGTGCACGTCAAGCTGGTCATGATCGCCGATGTTGAAGCGAAAAAGGAACTCAGCGATTCAATCCGTTAAGACCCGTCGAAAAAAACGATCAACGGTTAACCACAAGTATGATCATAACGACGATTCCTTTCGAGTTGAACCGCGAAGGAGTGCGTTTAGAAGCGCCTTTTACAAACCACTTGGCAAGCTATGTGTAATCTATTTATATTCATGAACGCTTTTATGTTTTCGATAGCATTCAACACACACGCATCGTCTTTTCGACGCTTGGCACCTTCATCTTTGTATTATTTTATATAAATTGGACATCGACCCATCGATTTCAACATGTTCGATCGTTTGCCTTGAGAAAAATTGATAAAAAGAGCACGCGTGATTGTCCTCTAGACACCGCGATTTCACAATACACATTTCGTCGACTATTACACGACTAGTTGAATATTCGCCTGAAATGCACGATTATCGGGTAAAATTGGGGTGTATCACGTATTGGAGGATCAATCCAAAACTTTGGATTTCCCCTTTCCCTTGTTATACATTACAAAAACAATTCCCTTTTCTTTTGTAATATTTGAACGCATGTGTGGCTCTTGGACTCTCATAACCTTGATGACCATAACGTTCACAACTCAACTCCTTTCTCCAATACGTTCATACACCGTGAGGGTGCCGCCATGTGTTGCCCTTCACAAAGCAAAAGCCCCTTTTTTCGGGGTTTTTCTTTTTGCCATAAAAAAGGGACGACAATGAAGTCATCCCACCTATCTATGATTCCTATTGCTTACCAAATATCGTCGGGTACGTTTTGCCAGTAATAATCGCTAACTTCACCGATATGTCGATGGGTCAAAAACGCTGCGGAATACATGATCGACCCTTTGATCACATCGTATTTCTGATTGTATTTGAGTTGCATAGCGATTTCATCGGTCGCCCAATTTCCAGAAGAAGCACCAGATATCGAATGGCCCACGATCAGATCGACACCGGTTCCGGCGACGATGCCGGCCCACCAATCGACGACATCGGCATAAGGTGCAGTCGGATGAGAAAATGGCCAATAAACTTGGGGTGCAATATAATCGAGCCACCCTTCTTCGACCCACTTCTTGCTATCGGCAAACTGGGCGTGATAGGACGACATATTGTAGGGACCCGTATTCGAGCCACCTGGAACGGATTGGGAATAGCCAGAAAGTCCACTGGCCCACAGTCCAAACGGACTGATCCCGAAGCGAACGCGTTTTCCCATTGCGAAGTTATACGCATCGAGATCTTCCTTAATTTCTCGAACAGCCGTATTGACGCTTTCGCGCCGGAATGTTTCGATCGATTGTCCATCCTCATGGTAGGCATCATACGTGCTTTGATCCGAACTGATACCAGAATAGGGGTAGAAATAGTCATCAAAATGAATGCCGTCGACATCGTAATTGGATACCAATTCGATGACGACATCGCGGATATAACCTTGTACTTCAGGCTCACCCGGATTAAGAATATACGGGTACTCGTCCCCGGACTTGTTTCCAGCAACGACCAGATTCGGATTCTGTCTGGCGAAATTGTCCTGAGCAAGTGAGCTTAAGTAAGTCGTTTTATCCAACGAAGAATTCGCAACCCGATACGGATTCATCCATGCATGGAACTCGATGCCGTAGGCACGACATTCGTCAATCATAAACTGAAGGACATCCCAACCCGGATCTTCACCTTCCGTACCAGTCAAATAACGGCTCCACGGAGCGAAGTCCGACTCATAGAACGCATCATTTAAAGGTCGAACCTGAAAGAAGATCGCATTTATGTTATTCTCGATCGTCCGATTCAATACCGCTCGAAATTCCGCCTTGTACTGGGTTTCACTGGTATGACTTGGCATGTTTAGATTATAAACGGTTGCGACCCATACTCCGCGTAATTCCGTTGTTCTTTCAACATAATTGGTCGGTATCATGACACGATCACTCGTATTGTAATGATAGATGTTTTTGCCGTTCCTAACGAGAGGTTCGGTTGAAGCAAGCGATTGCCACTTCGCATAAAGTGTCAAATTATAGGCTGGCATCAATCCGAAATCAAACGGTTCACTCAGCGCCGGATCCATGAACCATCCAAGAAACTCATGATTCGCTCGAGTTGGCTCATCAGGCTCGGCAATCGGGGCTTCATACTCTGCTGAAATGCTCGCTACGTCCGACCCGCCATTGCTGTCGAAGACGATTTCATACGTATTGACGCGCCACTTCGCATAGAGCGTCAGATCATGCATGGGCATCTGGTCTAGATCAAGCTGATCCGTCAGTTCCTCATCGACGAACCACCCTACGAACGCATATCCTTCCTTGGTCGGCAACACCGTCTCGATGTTCGATTCAAATCCGACTTCTTGGTCTTCGATTTCTTCTCCACCATTCGTATGATAACGAATCATAAAGACCTCGGGTTCCCATTGGGCAATGAGTTCATAGTCTCGATTGACTCGAAGAGATTGAGAAAAGAGCGTTTGCTCGTCCTCGGCCTCATACCACCCCTTAAAGACATACCCCGGACGTTCCAAGACAGGTAACTCGATCAAAGAGAGTGCCTCGGCCTCGATATCCTCGATCGCTGCAGTGTCCTCCGAGAAAAAGCGAACGACATACGTTTCATCCGTTTGCAACGTATCATCACACGCGACCATCACAGCGAGAAAGACGAGTAAAACACACACTCTAACTATCCGTTTCATTCCATCCATTGTTGACCACTCCTTATTGTTCATCTCGTTCGGACCTTTTCGAATCGATGTGCTCAAACCGATTTCCCGTTTTGAACACCAGCAACAGCACACCGACCGTTACCGCAATAAGACTGACCCATTGGGAAGTCGATAGGATGATAACGCCGCGAATATCATCACCCCGGAAAAACTCATTGATAAAGCGAAATGATCCATACAAAATCAAGTAAAGAGCGACGAAAATATAGGGTTTGTGTCGTTTTTTCCACTTAAAGAAAAGAAACAAAAGACTAAGGAAAAGCAAAAAATTGAATACCGCTTCATAGAGTTGAGTCGGATGGATTTTCACACCATGAAATGGGTGTGATTCACTAAACGGAAAGACAACGCCAAATATGCTATCGGTCGGCTTCCCATGACAACAGCCGGCCATATAGCAGCCGATTCTGCCACAACCGTGCCCGAGAGGAAGGGCGACGATAAAAAGATTCATATACTTGACAGGGTCGAGACCGTAGCGTCTAACATAGAAATACCCCGAAACAAGACCCCCGATAACGCCTCCATAGAAAACGAGGCCGCCACTGAAGACGATCGGAGAAATCAGTGAAGGGTTCTCGATCATCCGATTGATATTCGTAATAATGAAAAGTATACGCGCACCAATGAGCGCGCCGATGATGACAAATAGTGTCAAAAAAAGGATTTCTTTCACAGGTAACTGGTAGAGTTCGTGCTTCTTGTTGATCAACAATACGGCAACGATCGCCAAAACGAACCCCAACGTTACGAGAACGTCATACGTCTCGATGCGAAATGAACCGAATTCCAAAAATGGATGCATATAAGATCTCCCATTCTATTGATAGATACACATATCATAGCATATGAACGAAGAGCTATCAACACGGTCAAACGAGATAATCCGAAAGTTTTTTTCGAAAAATGGTCGAAATGACCATGAAGAGCCACCTCAAGACGTACCTGTTTCGATCATGATACGCCATCACTCTCTTTAATCATCGATCATCCTGTGGTATAATGAAGCGTGTAAGCCCTTACGAAAATCAATGAAAAGGTGATCGTTCATGAGCGTCATGTTGAACATGCTAAAATACAAGGAAGACTTGAGTATGACCGAAAGGGCTGTACTCGAATATCTCATTGAAAACAAGGAAACGCTCAAGGATTTCAGCGTCGAAAAGATTGCCGAAGCGGCCTACACCTCACCCGCATCGGTTGTTCGCATGTGCAAAAAACTTGGCTATCACGGTTTCAAAGACTTCAAGATCGATTTTATTCTCGCGAATGCTAAAGTCGAGATTCCCGAACAAAGGGAGTACGCGGACGTCATTTTGAACAAGGATTCGAACTACGGTCAATCAGCCATTGAAAACAACATCCGAGTGCTCGAAGATACGCTCAAACTCTATGACGAGAAAACGCTTCAGAAAGCCGCTGAAAAGATTATGACGGCCCGTAAAATTCTCATTTTTGGCAAAGGGTCTTCCTATCTCGTATGCAAGGATCTTGAAATGAAACTTCGGCGAATCAACAAATTCGCGATTGCCCAAGGCGAGTCACACGAACAGCTCGTTGACGCGACTTTCATCAACAACAAGGACGTCGTGATCTTCATCTCGAATTCCGGTAAAACGAAAGAAATCGTCAGTGCCGCGCTTCTCGCTCGTGAGAACAAGGCAACCATCATAAGCATCGTCAAACTCGGTGCTTCACTACTCGCCGATCTCTCCGACCTTACGCTCTACACCTCGACGCTCGAAGGCGAATTTCGCAGTGCTGCGATGACATCACGGATTTCACAACTCTGTGTCGTTGATGCTCTCTTCGCGAACTGTGCTCACATGAATATCGAACGCTCCGTCGAAAAACTCGAGATGACGTTCGAAACATTCAAACGATACCGACGATAAACCGCGCATCGCGGTTTTTTTCTTTTTTGAAAAAAACAACCGAAAACGAAAGCACGAATTGCATTATCCTCTGAAGAAAATTATAATGAGGGTAAACAGGAAGTGATTCCATGAAAAGATTGGCGATCGGCATAATGAGTGGAACGTCGCTCGATGGCATCGACATACAGGCAGCCCAGATCGAGGGTTGTTTTACGTCGACGAAAATAACACCTTTGACCTTTATGACATTCCCCTACGATAAATCTTTAAAGCTCCGAATCGAACGCGGTATGACGGACCGTGATCTCGCAATATCGGATGTGTCACGCTTGAACAGCGAGCTCGCCCATGTCTTTGCACGAGCGGTCAAGTCCTTTTGTCTTCAAACGGGCATCGACTTGAAAAACGTCGATTTCATCGCCTCACATGGACAAACGTTTTGGCATGATCCCGATGGCGAAATCCCCTCGACGCTACAACTCGGTGACGGTTCGATGCTCGCCAACCTTCTTGAAACGACCGTCATCAGCAATTTTCGAGCTGCCGATATCGCCGTAGGCGGACAAGGCGCACCGCTCGTACCCTTTTTCGATTACGTGTTCTTTCGCGATGACCAAAAAAGTCGGGCAGTCCTCAATATCGGTGGCATCGCGAACCTGACGATTTTGCCCAAAGATTCGACAATCGACGACGTCATCGCCTTCGATACCGGTCCGGGCGTCATGATCATCGATGCCTTAGCGATGCATTTCTTTAAAATCCCTTTCGACGACCATGGAGAACTCGCCCGCAGTGGCAAGCCTATCCGTTTCTTGCAAGATGAACTCGATCGTCATCCCTACCTCGACAAACATCCGCCGAAATCGACGGGACGAAGAACTTTCGGCCAACACTTCGTCAAAAACATCATTTCCCGGTATGCCGATTACGACCCCTTGGATCTGCTGCATACGTTGACGCGTTTTACCGCTGATGCGATCGCTTTTGCCCTCCAAGCGACCGCAAGCATCGATGAATTGATCCTAAGCGGTGGGGGAGCCAAGAATGCCTTTCTCGTCGATTGCATCAAAGAAGCGTTGCCGAAAACCGATATTCGGATGGTCGAAGATTTCGGCTTTGACGGTTTTGCCAAAGAAGCACTCGCCTTCATCGTTTTAGGGCAACAGACGCTCGAGCGGCAACCAGCAAACATCAGACGTGCGACAGGCGCGAAAAAAAGAGTCGTTCTCGGCCAAGTTCAATACGTTTTTACAGAAAAAGATGAGGTATGAGCACATGAAACTCGAACACATGGGTCGAACATTGACCTTTCGAAACACCGATCAACCGATTGAAATTCCAAAAACTTTGGTTCAAAAACCTTTCCGAGCTTGGTGGGTCTCGAACGTCCTCAATATCGACTTGCCGACAACGGAAAACATCGATACTTACCAAAATAAAGTTTTGCACATGCTCGACGAAGCGAAACGTTGGGGTATGACGGCGATCTTTTTCCAGGTCCGAACGACCAATGACGCCTTTTATCGTTCGAAAATAAACCCCTATAGTCGTTACTTGACCGGGCAAGAAGGAAAAGCACCCCCCTTCGATGTCTTCATGTGGGTTTTAGAAGAAGCGAAAAAAAGAGCGATCGAGTGCCACGCCTGGATGAATCCTTACCGCGTCTCGGTCAACGGAAAACTTTCCAAAGAAGACTATCTGGCAACATGTGATGACTTGAATTTTGCCAAGCGTCATCCCGAACACGTCCTAGTCGATCGAAAAGGACTTTTAATTTTGAATCCAGCTAGAAAAGCCGTTAAGGATCATATCGTAAAAACCATGGTCGAAATCGCTCAAAACTATCCGATTGATGGCATTCATTTTGACGATTACTTCTACCCCTATGCCGGTGGCATCGATGATGATGCGGATTATCTTGAAACCAAGGGTGCCTATCCGACGAAAGGGGCTTTTCGTCGGGCTCAAGTTACGGAGATTATCGGCCGCGTTCGCGATGCGGTAAAAGGGGTCGATCCAAAGTTGCGCTTCGGCATCAGTCCATTCGGTATCTGGAAGAACAAAGATGTCGATCCACTCGGATCGAATACCGATCCGACATGCAGCCAAAGCTATGACAATCAATACGCCGATACGCGGTTGTGGGTCAAAGAAAAACGAATCGATTACATCGTTCCTCAGATCTACTGGGGATTTTCGCATCCGCTCGCACCTTTCGCCGATCTCGTGCACTGGTGGTCCGACCTTTGCCAGGATAGCGGTGTCGACCTCTACATCGGCCATGGTGTCTATCGACTCGGAAATGAACCGGACTATGTAGACCCTTGGGAAACGGTCCACCAAATCAAGTTCGCCAACCATTTCCCAACGGTCAAAGGAAACGTTTTTTTCACGTATCATACGTTCATCGATCACGCACAGGAAAAAGCGATCATTGAACTCAAAAAATGCTTCGACGGTGTTTCTTCATGAGATCCATCCTCGAAGAAGGGGTTAGAAAAGGACACTTTCCCGGTGCGGGTTACGCGATCGTTAAAAAGCAAGGTATAACGTGCGGTCACGTCGGCTTCAGGCAAACATACGGGGCCTCGATCAAGACGGACGGCTGCGAACTCTATGACGTCGCATCACTGACCAAAGTCGTCGTGACGACGACTTTAATCATGCAGTTAATCGATGAAAAGAAGCTCTCCCTCGCTACTCACATCCAGGAAATCATCCCTCGTTTCCGCCACGAAGACGTCACGATCGCACAGCTTTTAACGCACACATCCGGACTACCGGCGGACATCGCCCGTGCGGCGACGCTAAAAACCCGAGAGGATGTGCTCGAACGCATATTCGCTGCCGAAATCATTCATCCCAATCGCCCGATCGTCTATTCCGACATCGGCTTCATCCTTCTCGGGCTCGTCCTCGAACACCTGCTCGCAACAACGCTCGACCAAGCGGCCGAAAGACGCATATTCGAACCTCTCGGCATGAAAAACTCGACATTCAACCCGGATCCGATGCGCGCTGCTCCGACCGAATATCGTGAGGACGATGTCTACAAAGGGCTTTTACAAGGGCTGGTTCATGATGAAAAGGCTTATGCCCTTGGCGGTATCGCCGGACACGCTGGACTCTTCACCACGCCACATGACTTAGCTCTTTTCATTCAGGCGATTCTGCACGATCGTTTCGTCCTATCCTCAGAAACGCTCGATTCCCTTTTCGTCCCGAGAATCGCAAGCGATGACAATAAGACGATCCGTGCCTACGGATGGGACAAACCGACTCCGTTTTCCTCCGCCGGTACCGATGCACCCTTTGCCGAGACGATTCTTCATACCGGATTCACCGGTTGTAACATCTGGATCGACAGAAAGAACGACCTGGGCTTCGTTTTGCTCAGCAACGCAGTCCACCCCAAACGATCATGCAACGGCATCCTGCCCTATCGTCAGAGACTTGCCGATGCGATAAGAACCAAGGAGGTTAGTGATCATGCGCATTAAAAATTTTGGGTTTCTATTACTTGTTGTGGCATTCCTTCTTTTCATGTCTTCCTGTGACGACACGCTGGAACTGACGCTCGATGATACCGAGCTTATCATGGTAGAGGGCGATACGCATACGATTGGATATGACTTCAACGGTAGTGAAACGCTCATTTTCGAATCGAGTGATGAATCGGTCGTAACTGTCGACGAAGACGGACGGATCGAAGCGATCGCTCCGGGCACGGCGATCATCTCGATTACGGTCGAATCCCTCGAAGCGACCATCGACGTTACCGTTAAAAAGAGGATCGAACTATCCCTCGAAGATGAGATGATCGAACTGGTCCAGGGGGATACGCACGCAATTGATTTCACGAGCAACGATCTAGTGACCTTCGATTCGAGCGATGAAACGATCGCAACCGTCGATGCCGATGGCAGAATCGAAGCGATCGCTTTAGGATCGACAACGATCACGGTGCGATCGACCTACGACGAGACGCTATCCGTAACGTTGGTCGTCCATGTCATCCTTATTCCCGAGAGTCTTACGATCGAAGGTCCCGCTTACTTAAATCTGGGTCATATGACGACGCTTACGATTCTAACCGATCCTCCAGGAGCACAGGACGAGGTTGATTGGGAAAGCTCCGATGACGAAATCGCGACGATTGACGAAGAGGGAACCGTCACGGCAATCAAACCGGGAACCGTCACGCTTCGGGCACAGGCCAAAGGAGACGACGTCTTCCAAGAACACGAAATCGAGATCGTCGACTATATCCTCGTGAGCAGTCAAGCCAGCACGGGTGAGACGATCGAAGCGATGAACGTATCCTTCGATTTCGGCAATCGCCTCTTCTCCGATCTTTCGAATGCGCTTCTAAACGCCAATCACGATACGACCGTATTCGTCATGGCCGGCACGTATGATGCCGTTTTAACCATCGACAAGAGCGTAACGATCAAAGGACTCGAAGAAGCGATTTTAACGAATCTCGTCACGATCGAAGCGAACGATGTCCTAATCGAAAACCTCACCTTCGAAGGCGCAGGACGCCTTAAAGCTACCGGTATCGACGGCATACACTTTAAAAATAATATCGCACGCGACTTGACGGATACAAGCCCCTTGATCGACTTCGATGGTTGCGGCAACGTCACGATCGAAGGCAACACGATCGAAGACGCGATTTCCCAAGCGATCGCCTTGATCAACATCCCTTCGGGTACGAACACCATCAAACACAACGACATCCGAAACGTTACCAAGGGGATCCAGGCGTCCGTGTCGGATACAGCACCCGCCGAAACCGAAATCGCTTTACTCTGGAACACGATTTCCCATGTTGACACGGGCATCGATCTTGAAACGAATGGCTCCGGCAAAGCTTATGCCCGTTTCAATTCGGTTACCGATTACGAACTCGCCGCCCGAAGCCATGAAGGAAGCGAGATCGAGTTTACTCTAAACCACTGGGGAACAGCAACCCCGAATCTTTCTGCCTTCCAGAATATCGATTCGCTCTATCTTCGCGGTGCCTATGCCTCACAGGACGCGATTCCAAGCGAAAGCACCTATGACCCCGAAAAACCGGTCTTCATCATCATCACGAGCGACATCGAAGTCATCGATCTCGGCGAATCCGCCACGATTACCTACGACCTGCTGCCAATGGATCTTATCACGAGCCGCATCCGTTTCATCACGTCCGACCCCGACGTCATGACGATCAGTCAAGATGGCGTTTTAAACCCAGTTAGAAGCGGTGAAGCAACGATTACGGTACGTTCATCGGTCGATTTTTCGATCAATGATTCGATAACGATCACCGTCTCGACCGAACCGGGAATCGAGCTCACCCCCGACAAAATCGAAACGGGTCTGCTCGTCGGTGAGACGATGACTCTGACAGCGACACCTTTTCCGCGCGACATCACGCATGAAACCGTCATCCTCGCATCGAGCGATCCCTCGATCGCTTCGATCGATCAGAGCGGTATGATCCAGGCGCACGCTCCCGGAGTCGTGACGTTTTCGGCCCGACTCGAAAGCGATGAGACCATCGTCAATGCCTATACTCTCGAAGTTTTCGAGGACTTGGATCCAACCGATCTGCTCGACCTGCTGACCCTCTATCAGGTCAGTTACGCGACGCCACACGCATGGGATGCCTTCGGTGTCGGTCTCAACTATTCGATCGAAGCCTATGAAAGCGTGTCGCGCTATTACTTCGGCGATATTCCCGTCAATCGATCGAAGATGGTACCCGTATCTAATGGCATTCGCCCTGGGGAACCGATGGATCCCCATCCTCCCGGGATCACTCAGTACAATTTGGATAACGTCTATTGGGTCGTTGTTCACGACACCGCCAACACGAGTCCTGGTTCAGGCGCACTCGCGCACGCCAATTATCTCTATCACAACGCCGTCGACGGCAACGCGTTATGGACATCCTGGCACTTCACCGTCGACGATACCTTGATCTATCAGCATCTTCCGGAAAACGAGCGAGGCTATCACGCTGGCGACGGATCGACACTGCCGGGCCAAAGTTCGACCTATTTCGGGGGCGGAAATAGAAACGGTATTGGCATCGAAATGAGTGTCGCCCAAGGCGAAGACATGTATCGCACGTGGCAGAGAACAGCGAAACTCGTCGCCGACCTATTGGTCCGATACGACCTTCCGCGCGATCACATGGCGTATCATCAAGACTTTTCCGGAAAAATGTGTCCGAATACGCTCATCAATGCCGGACTTCGTCCGCTCTTTGAAACGTTCGCGGACATCGAATACGTCATCCGCAGTACGTATCAAGACGCCTTGATCGTCTTCGAATCGCACGACCCCGAATACTTGGACAACCACGGACGCGTCATTCAGATGCCCGATCAAGCGCTCACCGTCAGCTACACCATTACCGTCACCCACGATGGGACAACCGAATCGAGAACATTTTATACGTATTTGCCAGGAACGCTCACCTAAACCATGAAAATATTGTCCAAAAAGCGTAAAAAGCCCGACAATCAAATGATAATGCGATACGCGCATTGACAGCGTTTTCATTTACGATGTAAAATGAACTTAAGTTAGGCAAAACGAAAAAAAAATAGGAGGAAAATAAGTGAAAAAACTAACGACGTACTTATTGTTGGGTTTCTTTGCAGTGATGGCACTATCTTTTATCAGTTATGCAGATGAAACAGATGAAATTGTTGAGCTCTATCCTTACAACCAGCAGGCTTGTCTCGAAGCGACCGATGGGTGTACGGAAACCAAAGTCGGTAGCTCGAATTGGTCATGGATGTATTATGGTCATCGCTACCATGTCGTCCGTGGTGGTGCGCGCTACGCAAAGGATTTCGTTGATGAAGATTCGGATGGATTCATCTCACCACTTGAAATCGGTAGTAC
This sequence comes from uncultured Acholeplasmataceae bacterium, assembly GCA_964444805.1. Lineage (GTDB taxonomy): Bacteria > Bacillota_I > Bacilli_A > Acholeplasmatales > Acholeplasmataceae > RECG01. The sequence goes on from CAYUIK010000001.1 coordinate 31,378, forward strand.
CCTTTCATGGAACGCTTTCGGTGCGCTGACGATCAACGACACCGATGAAATGGTCGTTCTTTCAACAGAAAGCGGTCGCGCGGACATTACGACCGTCGTCCACAGGATCTACGCCTATTTCGACGAAGCCGGCGTTCTACAGATGTTTGAAGACCAAATCCATACCTATTACATCTTCAACGAAGGCGACGCGGAAGAACCCGATTGGCGTCTCGCAACCGAAACGGAGATCGATACGTACGAGGCTGCCGATCCGAAACCGGATGATATGCGTCACACGCACATCAGAATGGCCCTAGATGACACGCACCCACGCGGATACGTCCTTGAGCCGCTCTCTTACATTCAATGGACCAACGCCGATGTCGATACCGCCGAAGCTCCAGTGGAAGACTGGTCAACCATCATTCCGGGCAATCCGAACTATGTTACGATTCCCGCAGGCTGGTCCACATTCAGTTTCAGTACGTTCGACCGCAGCACGCAAAACCCGTTGACCCATGCTTACTTGCAGACACTGCCTTTCGCGATGACCGATGATACGGTCGATCCGATGGTCCTCGAATATGAACATCAACCCGCAGTCTTCAACAACATCCAGGACTTAGACGATGACCTCGTCACACCGGGTATCAATATCGTCGTCGACTATCAGGAAGCATTCGATCTACCAACCTTCGTAACGGCAACCTGGAAGAAGATGTTCGATGATGGAGGCAAGATCATCGACGAAACGGAATACTTGGACTATGAAGTCACGATTTCCCAGGACGGTGTCGACCTGGAAACCATTGCGTTTACGGAAGAAGCCGGTGTCTATACGGCAAGCGCTCCGGTATCTTCCATCGATTCCACGGAATTCGGTGCCGGCTATACCGCGACATTCGTCGTTGAAAATCCGAAAGGACACGTAACCGAACGCGTCGCCGACATCGTAATCGGTGTCATGCCACCGACATTTAGCGGCGTTGATACCCGCTATGTCAACGAAGGCAATTTCATTGACGTCCTCGAAGGCATTACCGCCGATGACGGCTATGGAAACGACTTGACCGACTCGATCGAAGTCGCGATCCCTGATGACTTGAGCCTCTACAACCCGAGACCGGGCACCTATGAGATCGATCTCGAGTTCACCCACAACGTCTTCTTCCCTGGTGAGGATTCATTCGTCACATTCACGACGGGCGGAGATGACGAGGAAGAAGAGGAAGAAACCGTCGTTTACTTCGATGAAGAGGAAGTGCTCAACGCCGATGTCGGCGTCAACGAGCTCTCAGGTATCCTGAAGGTCTGGACGGAAGTCGACAACTTCCTCGACGCCGGATCGGCATGGGGATCGGTCATCATCAAGGTAGGTGCCGACGGAACTATGGTGGAACGCTATTCCCGCTATACTTGGAACCACACGTATTTCGATGAGGAACTCGAAGAAGCCGTCACAGTCGTCGGAGATGCCGATCAGTTCGCCGAATGGCAGGAAAACATGACGCTCGAAGAAGGCGAATTCATCCTCGCCGCTCACGGTAGCGTTCACGCTCCCGTGTTGCGTGCAGCACAACTCGCATATGGTGATTCCGTCGAGCTTACGATCGGATTCCCCGATTTCAGCTATGATATCGTAACCGAAACATCCTATGACCTTATTGTCGATGACATCACGCCACCGATGGCTCTCGTCGTCAATGATGATTTCTCCTTCGAAGTCGGACAATTCGATTCCGTCAACCAGGCAATCTTAAGCAACGTCGTCGCCTTTGACATGAATGATGGTAATGATGTCGCCATGTATGTTTCCAATAATGGTGGACTCTCACTCACCGATCCAGGTACGTACACGGTCGAAGTAACGGTTGAGGACATTGCCGGAAACTTCGCAACGGCTTCATTCGATGTCGAGGTTCTCGAAGCGACACTAACCGAAGACATGATCCAACAAATGATCGATGACGCGGTTGAACAGGCGATCAATGACTTCAGAGACGAACTCGATGATGAGGAACCGGTCGATTCGACCGGCTGCAACGGTGCTCACGTCACCGCAGCACGTTACTCCACGATGATTCTCCCGCTTCTCGGAATGATCACTTTGATCGGCGTCATCGTCTTCAAGAAACGCTTTTAACAGTTATTGAAGCATTACGATGAATCTTGATCGCAAAGTGCCCGTTCAGGCGGGCGCTTTGTCTTCAAGAACCAAAAACAGGGGCGCGGGCGACACCTCGTGTCGCCTTCGCCTACTCTTATAATGAACTGGAAAAGAGGTTAAATATACATGAAAAAGTTTTTTTTACCCCTGCTGATTCTGCTTTTCTCCTTTCTTCTGATCGCCTGTGACGATAACGGAGGCGATGATGTCTCCGCAACCCTCAATGGCGTCGAAGACGTCACGCTCACGATCGGTGATACCTTCGATCCGCTCGAAGGCATCACAGCGACGGACAGCACGGACGGAGACATTACCTCGAGCATTATCGTCAGTGGCGTTGTTAACCTGAACACGGCCGGTACCTACGAACTGACCTATAAGGTCATCGGTAGCGATGGTGAAGAAGTGACCGCGACCAGAACGATCACGGTATTGAACGAAGACGGCTGTCCTGCCGGTCAACATAAGGTTGATGGGGTTTGCGTCGACCTGCCGGCTGAGCAGATCGTCATCATGCACGGCGCACCTTTTGAGATCGATCCTTTCCACGAAAACTATTCCGGCTCACAACAACTCCAACGTCAGACCAGACAAAACGAAGTCGAAGCGATGTACAACGTTGAAATCATCTATCGTTCCTATCCTTCGAACGCCGCTTGGGGCCCGGATCGCGTCAACGCGATCATTCAGTCATCGGTTGACGGTAATCATTTAGCGGACATCTACTGGTCGGTCAGCGACTGGATTCAAGCGCTCGCCCGCAATGAGGCGATCGCCCCAATCGATCAATATCTCGACGATATCGGCGAAAACATTCACGAGGACTACTATTCGATCGGCGGATATCAGGAACAGGTCTATGGATTTTCTTCCGGTCAGTTGACCGCGGATCAGGGCCTTTACTATAACGCCAATCTCGTCGACAGCCTCGGTGTTGACAATCCGACCGATCTCTTTTTAGACGGCGAATGGACGTGGTCACGCTTTGAAACGTGGGCGACCGAAGTCCAGACCGCACTTGCCGGTGTCGGTGACGACATGTACGCGCTCGGTGGCGTCTTTTCCTATTACGCGGAATCGATGATTCCCCTCAATGGTGGACGTCTGGCCAACCTCAATACCGGACGTATCGGCTTCAACCAGACACCCGCGCTCGAAACGCTCAACTTTTTGAAATCGCTCAGTGAAAAGAACCTGTTCGAACCCGATCCGCAATATGATTCCGGCAGTCCTTCTTGGATGGCAGGCAAAGTTGCCATGCATCCCGGTCAGTTTTGGTTCATCAACGCCGACAATCGCTGGGGCGGTTTGAGCTTCGAACTCGGTTTCGTTCCTTACCCGATGGCCGACGAATATGATGGACCCTATGTATCTCCCGTATCGGGCGTCGCCCTCTATCACGTCGCGAGCGGTATGACGGCGGAACGCGAAGCGCTCGTTTTCGAAGTTTGGAACGCGCTACAACTCTGGAAGAGCGAAAGCGAACTCGAAACCGAATTCGAGATTTCATTGCTCACCCGTTTCGATCAACAAAACTATGTCGACGCTTATATGGAAATCTACGATTCGATCTACCTTGAACCGATTAACGCCCTCGGTATCAGTCCTTACGCACCAGAGGTCGGCTATCGCGGACAGATCAACATCGCAGTTCGCGAACGCGAAGAAGATCCGCGGTCGATCATGGATGCCATCCATGATCCCTATCAGGATGCCTTCGACGACTATCTCGAGTAATACACGCGCTCCCTAATAGACACGGGGGAATCAACGAAAAGAGTATAAAGGAGTGTTGTTTCTATGAATAAAAAGGTCATCATCATTTTGACCGTGCTTCTGATCGCTTTGATCGCCATTACACTGGATTTCGAGCGGAAGACGCCTTTGGAGTTCAACATCGATCAGACACTTTTGGCCGACCCCTTTGAACAAGATGTTCTTTCGCCAACGAGCTATCAGTCCTATCTCGGACGCTACGAGAAGGTCTTTCCAGCCAATCAAACGATCGTCATAGAAGCGGCACACGTCTTCGATTCGATCGGGGAGCACGACGTGCTCCCCTATTACGAAGGCGTTGAAGACGTTCTATTAACTGAGGAAAAAGGAAGTACGACGTGGGCGTTTGACATCCCTGAAAGCGGATTTTACCATATTGACGTACACTATTTTCCTTATCCCGGCAAGAGTTCGATGATCGAAAGACAGATTAGAATAAACGATGACATACCGTTCGATGGAGCCAAAAACATCACGTTTAACCGTCTCTGGGGCAATGAAAACGAGATCATTCAAGACATCCATGGCAACGACATCCGACCAAGACAGGTCGAAACACCATTTTGGACCCATTCGAAACTAACGGATTCGATCGGTTATGTCAGCGAACCCTATGCGTTTTATTTTTTTGAAGGACACAACACGCTGACTTTCGATTCCGTACGCGAACCCCTGATGCTCGATCGCATCATCATATCCTCGATCGAGCATGCCAAATCCTATGCGGAAGTCAAAGCGGAATACGACGAAAAAAACTATGCGATCGTTTCCGACACGCTTCTATTCAAGCAGGCGGAAAACCCGGATTACACGACCTCTCCCACGCTCTATCCACTCAATGACCGAACGAGTCCTTTGACCGTTCCGACCAATCCGGCGAAAATCAACTTGAATAGCATCGGCGGAAACAACTGGCGCGTTGCGGGAGATCGCATTGCCTGGTCCTTCGAAGTCGAGAAATCAGGGCTCTACGCGATCAGCATGCGCGTCAAACAGAAGATCGCGAACGGCATGAGCGTCGGAAGAAACATCTACATCGATGGCAAAATCCCGTTTTCGGAACTCGAGAACTACCTGTTCTCCCACGACAGCGACTGGCGTATTCAAACCCTCGGCACCCAACAGGAACCCTTTTACTTCTACCTTGAAAAAGGGACGCACGAACTCGCCCTGGAAGTATCCCTTGGTGCCTACGGTCCTTTGATCGCTCAGATCCAAAACGTCATCAACAATTTGAATACACTCTATCGGGAAATACTCGTCTACACCGGACCGGAACCCGATCCCTATCGTGATTATCAGCTCCAAGAACGGATCGAAAACCTCGAAGGTCGCCTAGCAACCGAACGCGACCAACTCGAAGACATTCGGGCCAAAATCATCGAAATCGCCAACGCGACGAGTGAAAAAACCGGAATCATCGATACCGTGCTCATCCAGCTCGAGCACTTTTTGAGCAAGCCCCGCGAGCTTCACCGCAACCTCACGACCTATAACGCCAACATATCATCACTCGGTACGCTCGTCATTTTGCTCAGTGCCCACCCACTTGAAATCGATTATTTCATGGTCCACGACCCTGAGGTAGACTTACCGAAGAGCCGTGCCGGTTTTTTGACGCGTCAATGGTTCAGTTTGCGTTCATTCATCGCTTCCTTCACGATCGACTATGCCTCCATCGGGAAAACGACAACCGGTGAAGACGAAAAGATCGAAGTATGGATCTCGGTCGGACGCGACCAGACGAACGTCCTCAGACGACTGATCGACGAATCCTTTACGCGCGAGACGAATATCCAGGTCGACCTGAAACTCGTCAATCCGACGGTCCTTTTACCAGCGACGCTCTCCAAAGTCGGTCCCGATATCGCGATGGGGGTCACGAACACGACACCCGTCAACTACGCGATGCGTAACGCCGTCGTCGATCTCTCCCTCTTCCCTGATTTTGAAGACGTCAAATCGCGTTTCAAGGACAGTGCCCTCGTTCCTTACCACTACGAGAACGGCTATTATGCCCTACCGGAACAGCAGATCTGGCTCATGATGTTCTATCGGAGCGACATTTTTGCCGAACTCGCGCTCGATCCGCCCGAAACGTGGGACGACGTCATCCGGATGATTCCGGACCTGCAAAAACTGAACCTCGAGTTCTATATGCCGGTCCCCCTCACACAAGGAAACGTCATCGACTTACCCCCAAACCCCGTCTTTTCGAGCATGTTCTATCAGGTCGATGGCTCATTCTATATCGAAAACAATCAAAAAAGCGGATTCAACGAAGGACTCGGTCCGGCGGTCTTCGAGCTGTGGAGTCAGTTCTATACCGATTATTCCTTCCCTGTTGAAGCGAACTTCGTCAATCGATTCAGAAGCGGACAAATGCCGATCGGTCTATCCTATTATAACGTCTACAATACGCTCAGCGTTTTCGCTCCGGAAATACGCGGTCGCTGGGATTTCCTGCCGATTCCCGGGACGTACGTCGAAAATGAAGACGGAATAACCGAACTCAGAAGAGATACCGTCTCCACGGGAACCGGTGCGATCATTCTCGAGCACGCCGAAAACAAGCAAGCCTGTTGGGAATTCATGAAATGGTGGACGAGTACGGAAATCCAATCCCGTTTCGGTCGCGAGATGGAAGGTATTCTCGGTGCGGCGGCCCGCTATCCTACCGCCAACGTCGAATCGATGCGTCAACTGCCTTGGACCGTAAACGAATACGAGAAACTGAACGAACAGTGGGAATGGGTCCAAGGCATACCCGAAGTACCCGGTAGTTACATGACAGGACGTCACTTGGACAACGCCTTCCGCCTCGTCTTGGAAGAACGCGCCAATCCCCGTGAGACGATCTATGACTACGTCCAGGTCATCAATGAGGAAATCGCCAAGAAACGCCGCGAATTCGGACTGGATTAGGAGGACGTGACGTGCAACTGAACAAAGAGAACATCGCCATCAAGTCGAAATGGCAGCGCTTCATCATCGAAGTCAAAAAGAGCAAGCACTACTACGTCCTCATGGCACCCTACGTCATACTTTTCATGGCGTTCACGATCATTCCGGTGTTCATGTCGCTCGGGATCAGTTTCACCTATTTCAACATGCTCGAACCGCCACGGTTCATCGGCATGGACAATTACCTCAAACTCCTGCTCGATGACGAGGTTTTCATCATCGCCCTTAAAAATACGCTCATATTGGCCGTCGTGACGGGTCCGATCAGCTATTTGCTGGCTTTCGTCTTCGCCTGGCTCATCAATGAGCTCAAACCGAAGATGCGTGCTTTCATGACACTTATCTTCTATGCTCCTTCGATCTCCGGGAATGCCTTTTTAATTTGGCTTCTGATCTTCTCCGGTGACATTCATGGTTACGCGAATGCGCTTTTCATGCGTCTCGGATTCACCGATAACCCGATTCTCTGGCTGAAAAATCCGGATTACATGATGCCGGTCATCATAATCGTACAGCTGTGGCTGAGCCTCGGAGTCAGTTTCCTCGCGTTTATCGCCGGACTCCAAAGCATCGACAAGACACTCTATGAATCCGGCGCCATAGACGGTATAAAAAACCGTTGGCAGGAACTCTGGTTCATCACCCTTCCTTCCATGAAACCGCAACTCCTCTTCGGTGCCGTCATGCAGATTACGACGAGTCTCGCGATCGCCGAAGTGTCGATGCAGCTCGTCGGTTTCCCTTCCGTGCAATACGCCGGTCATACCATCGTCACACACTTGATCGACTACGGTACGATTCGCTTCGATCTCGGTTACGCATCGGCGATCGCCACACTGCTCTTCCTAATTATGATTACGACGAACCTGATCGTTCGAAGCATCCTCAGAAAGGTCGGTGAATAGCATGACGGCGACCAAACGAATTAGGCGTCTCTTTACGCGCAAACGCAAGCTCAATCGCTCTTTCGGCGGCGACCTCGCCTTATTTCTTCTCTTGTTGTTTTTCGGCGCTTTTAGCGCATTCCCCCTAATCATGACGACATCGAATGCGTTCAAATCGCTCGATGAACTCTTCTTGTTTCCGCCCCGTATCTTCCCGAGAAACATTACGTTCAACAACTTTCGGGATCTCAGCGAACTGATCGGAAACTCCTGGATTCCCTTCACGAGATATTTCTTCAATACGCTTTTAATTACGATCATCGGTACCGTCGGACACGTCATCATCGCTTCGATGTGCGCCTATCCTCTCGCGAAATACAAGTTCCCCGGTAGAAGCATCATTTTCACGCTCGTCGTCTACTCGCTCATGTTCGCACCTCAAGTCACCGCGACCCCGAACTACATCATCATCACGAGACTCGGATTGATCGACAATCCTTCGGCCATTATCCTACCGGCAATCGCCTCGAGTCTTGGGCTTTATCTGATGAAACAGTTCATGCAGCAAATCCCCGATGAACTCCTCGATTCGGCCAAAATCGACGGGGCGAGTGAATATCGTATTTTCTTCCAGATCGTCATGCCTCTCGTAAAACCAGCCTGGTTGACGCTCGTGATCCTGCTCTTTCAGCGACTATGGATCACCGATGGCGGTTCCTTCATCTTCAGCGAGGAATACAAGCCCGTCTCCTATGCGCTTCGTCAGATCGCACAAGGCACGATCGAACGCGCCGGTACGATCGCCGCGGTCAGTTTCATCATGATGATCGTCCCCGTGACTTTCTTCATCTTTTCACAATCCAAAATCGTTGAAACATTCAGCCATTCCGGCATGAAATAGGAGGGACTCTCATGATCAAAACCATGACCATCCTATCGCTTCTGATCACGCTCCCGCTTCAACTCGTGACCACGCGCTACAACTATTCGTACTACGGTGACGTCGTTCACTCGGCACCGGGTATGACTTTTGCCACATACTTCAACGGAAATACGCTTGGGACCGAATTGTTGTCCCCCGAAGACATGCACGTTCATGAGCATACGATCTATCTGATCGACTCCCGTACCAACGGGATTCATGTGGTCGACCAAAACTTTCGCCACCTCGCCGATTATTTGACCTTCCTGCCGTCACGCGAGTTCATCGATCGTCTGAACGAACAGGGCGAGCCGATTCCAACCGAGATTACGTTCAATCAGCCGCGGGGGATCGACGTCAAAGAAAGCGGCATCTACGTCGCCGATACCGGAAACAACCGCATCGTGAAACTCAACCACGACTTCGAAGTCGTCGACACGTTTCAGGATATCGCGGACCAGACGTTCGAGACGATCGCTTTCGAACCAAGAAAGATCACCGTTGATGCCGCCGAACGCATGTACGTCGTCGCGAACAACGTCTATGAAGGCATCCTCGAACTGAACGTCGACGGTGCATTCAACCGTTTTACCGGTGTCAATCCGATCAAGCTGACGCCAATCGAAATCTTTCGTCGTTCTCTCATGACCGAAGCCCAACTGGCCCAGCTCAAACTCTTTTTGCCGACCGAATACACCAACGTCTCGATCGATGACCGCAGTTTCATTTACGCGACCTCAAGACCGAGCGAAGGCAACGATGAAAACATGATCCAGCTCATCAACCCCAAAGGGGTCGACGTCATCAAACGCAACGGCTATCATCCGCCCATGGGTGACATCCATTTCGTCGTCCAAAGCAACAACTACGTCATCCACGGTCCGAGCAGTCTGGTCGACATCGCGAGCACCGAGCACGGGATTTATACCGTCCTCGACCAGAAGCGTTCCCGCCTTTTCACCTATGATCAGGAAGGAAACCTGCTCTATATCAACGGCGATGCCGGCTCACAAAGCGATCGCTTCGCCGAAGGCGTCGCCCTTGCCTATCTCAAGGACGACCTTCTTGTCCTCGACCGTAAAACGCGAACGGTCATCGTCTACCGTCTGACCGATTTCGGACAGGCCGTACACACCGCCATCGGTCACCAGACCGTCGGCGAGTTCGATCTGGCTTCCGCCATTTGGGAAGACGTCCTCGAACTGAATACGAACTACGAGATCGCCTATAACGGACTCGGCAAGTATTACCTTCGGGAAGAACGATATAAGGAAGCGATGGAACACTTCGATCTCGGACACGACCACTACTACTATTCGAAGGCTTACAAGGGTTACCGGAATCAATGGATCAAAAACAATTTCACCTATATCATGGTCGTTGTCGTTCTTCTGGGTGGCGGATTCATAACGATCAAGATCAGGAAGACCTACAAGCGAGGAGGGTCGATCCTCTATGATGATTAAACTCAGACGGTTTTGGACAAACTATCTCGTCTTCCCCAAACACATCCTCTTTCATCCGTTTGACGGATTCGAGGCTTTCAAACGCTTCAAACAGGGAAAACTGTCCGTTTCCCTCGTCTTTATCATGCTTTTCGCCTTTTTCAGAATCTTTTCCTATCAATATGAGGGCGTTCTGATCAACCCCAACAATCCACTCATGCTCAACAGTCTCGAAGAGATCTTCTCGGTTGTCCTGCTCATTTTGCTGTTCACGATCGGCAACTGGTCGGTCACGACGCTCCTCGAAGGCAAGGGAACATACAAAGAGATCTTCATGGTGACGGGATACGCGCTTTTTCCACTCATCATCATCGGCTATCCCGCGGTCGTCCTTTCGAACTTTCTGACGCTCGAAGAGATGGCGCTCTATACGCTCATCATGGGTATCGCCTACGCCCTATCGGCCTGGATGCTTTTCATGGGATTGCTCAATATCCATGAATACGGTCTCTTCAAAACCATCGGTGCCCTCATTCTGACGGCGGTCGCGATGGGTGTCATGATGTTTCTCGGTCTTTTGTTTTTCGATCTGATCCAACAGTTCATCGCCTTCATCGTATCGATCTATGAAGAGCTTTCACTACGCTATTAAAGGAGGAGAAGCATGACGCTCAAACGTTTTATCATCATCTTGATCATCGTTTCGGTTCTGTTCGGCTACTTCTTCCTCTTCACGATGGATGAGCGGGCGTTGCCATCACGAAACACGCGTCCCTTTTCAAAAGAGGGTTTCGTTGCTGCCAAGACGTTGACCGACAAAAACAGACTGGTCGCGACCAACGCCCGGTTCGAACTCTATATCGACGAAACGACATCCCATATCCGTCTCGAGGACAAACTTTCCGGAGAAACATGGCGCTCCAATCCCGTCGTCGACGACCCGTGGGACGCGGATCCCGACCGAATCATGACCCGGACCGCCCAGGAAAAACAGAAATCAACGCTCGAGTTGACGTATTTCGATGATTCGGGATCCCTTTCGACCGTCAACAACTACCGGATGAGCATCTATCACCCCAAGACGATTCTCGAGGCGGAGGGTGAACGGACGTTTTCGATCAAATACGTCGAAAACGGCGTCCAGATCCTCTATGAGATCGAAGACCGTGAGATCGACCACCTGTTCTTCCCGAAATATTTGCCGAAAGACGTCCTTGAAAACATGCCGGACCGAGACTTTCTCGAAAGTCTCGCATACGAAAACTTCGACAAGGACCTAAACGCCTACTATATCAACACATACAAGAACATGTCCGACATCGTCAAAGGTTATCTCTACGATGTGTTCTACGAGAACGGAGACTATACGCGCGAACGGGCAATCGAGGAAAACATCTCCTTCGGTTACACCGAACAATATGAGAAGATCCGTTTCGAGATCGCGATCGAAGTCAAACTCTTCGATGGTGGCCTCGATGCCTCGATTCTCACCGAATCGATCGTCGAACCGAGCAACGTCAAACTCGCACGCATCTCGCTCTTTCCCCTTTTCGGAACGGCGATTTCGATTGAAGACGAAAAGCCCACGGAAGGCTATATCGTCCTGCCGGACGGTACCGGTGCTCTGATCGAATTCAACAACGGCAAAGAACACCAGAACCCCTACCGAAAGCGTCTCTACGGTCTCGATCTGTCGTTACTCGGATACCGGATGGCCGAGCAGCAACAGAAGATCAGTATTCCCCTTTTCGGCATGGTCAAACCGAAGGGCGGATATGCGGCGATCATAACGGAAGGTGACGCGATGGCAACGATCCAGGCCGACGTTTCCAATCGCATCGATTCCTACAACAAAGTCTTTACGACCTTTGAGTTTCGCGAAAGTGAAAGCATCACTTTAGGCGGCGGGTTCAACCGCTACGGTCTCGATCTTTGGACCGAAACGCGGGTCGACACCGACTTTACGGTGCGCTACACCTTTCTGGATGCGGATGAAGCCGATTACGTCGGAATCGCCAATGTCTATCGCGATCATCTTGCGGCCCAGGGGAAGTTGATCGTTACGGATCAAACCAATAAAACCGTCCTGACGACGGAATTCATCGGTGCCTACGACCGAAAAGCCTTCTTCATGGGCGTCCCTTATCGGACGACCGAATCGATGACGACATTCGAAGAGGCGATCGATATCATTGACATGCTCGGTGACATCGCGCACATCAACGTCCTTTATACCGGTGTGTTCAACGGTGGTCTGTCGAGCGATCTGTTCGATCGTGCCAAAGTTGAATCCGTACTCGGAGGCCGGTCCGGTTATGACGCGCTCGAAAAGGAACTGAGCGAACGCGGGATCGACCTCTATCCGAACATCGATCTCATGACGACGTTCAACTATCATCGCCCCTTCGATCAGTACCGCTATACGGCCAGTCGAATCAAGGGCTCAAACGCCATGGACTTCAATTACCACTATCCGTCTCTTTTACCCTACTCGGAAACCCCTTATGAAGCCAAACGGGACGATTACGTCATCAATCCGCTCTATTACGACGCGGTCTTCGCACGTTTCGCAGACGATTTTCCGGGTGAGCGGATCGCTTTCTCGGATCTCGGATCCGTGCTCGCCGGGCACTACGCCGAGAACCAGACCGTTTACCGGCAGGATGCCCTCACGCTTCAAGAGGACGTCCTCGCTTCAAGTCCCTATGAGACGATGATCACGAGTCCGCTCGGTTTCTCGTTTCCTTATGCGAAACATATCGTTGATCTTCCGAGCGAGACGACGCTCTACGCGATCATCGATGACCAGATTCCGCTTTTGCAGCTGGTCTTTTCCGGTGTCGTCGACTATGCGCTCGAATCGATGAACATGTCTCAGGATCGCAGCGTCCGCCATAAGTTTCTGAAAGTGCTCGAGACGGGCTCGAACATCAAGTATACGCTGACCTATGACGATTCGAGCGAACTGCTCAACACCGACTACAACTACTATATGGCGACACACTATTCGAACTGGATCGATACGATCATCGCTCAAGTGCTCGAAATCGATGAACTCGGCCTTCACGACGGCCATCTCATCGACCATGAGCGGATCGAACAAAACGTCTACCTGGTCACCTATTCGCACGGGCTGTCTCTTGTCATCAACTACAACTTGAGCGACATCGTCTATGAGGGCGAGATCATCGACGCGCTCGACTACGTCGTTCTGGAGGTGTGAGCGGATGAAAAAAGCGATACGATTGCCGAAAATCGAACTCTCCTATAAAAAACAGAAACTCCTCTGGGCCGCCATATTCCTCTTACCGTGGATCATCGGATTTCTCACGCTCTTTCTCATTCCTATGGTCGAATCCTTCCGCTACAGTTTCTTTGAACTGACGCCGCGCGTCGGCGTCATCGACAAAGTTTTCATCGGATTCGACAACTACGACTACGCCTTGAACACGCACGTGCTCAGAAACACGAGTTTCCGAGTCGAGCTCATCAACACGTCGACGGACGTCGTCATCAATCTGCCGGTCCTGCTCATTTTCAGCCTGTTCATTGCTGTTCTGCTCAACATGAAGTTCAAAGGACGCGCCATTGTAAGGGCCATCTTCTTCATTCCGGTCATACTCAATTCGGCCGCGGTAGCGACCGCTCTCGGTGGTGGTGAAGCGATTTCGGCGATTCTTGAAGAACAAGGCATTGGCAAGATCTTCGACCTTGAATTCTACTTGATCGAAACCGGCATGGCACCGTTTCTCATCACGTTCATCGTTGGCCTGATCGGTCGAATCTACGATATCCTCGCGCTCGCAGGCGTTCCCATTCTCCTGTTTTTGGCCAGCATCCAGTCGATTCCAAAGCATCTCTATGAAGCCGCCAAAATCGAAGGAGCAACCGGTTACGAGATGTTCTGGCTGATTACGTTACCCAACGTATCCCCGCACATCATCACGGTCACGGTCTACGCTCTGGTCGATACGTTTTTAACATCGCCGGTCTCTTCGATCGTTACCCACGAGCTCAACAGTCAGAACTGGGGTCTCAGTTCGGCGATGGCCTGGATTTACGTCTTTACGATCATCGTGATCCTCGTGTTCATCACCCTCGGCGCTAAAATCTTTCGGATCGGAGAGTCGCACTATGAGAACTAGACTGAAAAACGATATCACCGATCGTTACGAGCGCCTCAACCATTATTTGACCGATCGTCACTTAAACAATGTCAGAAAGCGCAAACTCAAGAGCTTCACGTTCTCACTTGTCCGTTACGTCTTTTTAATCGGTCTTTGTTTCGTCATTCTCTTTCCGACGATCCAACAAGTGCTCATGGCACTGCGCGCCCCGGAAGACGTCAATAATCCCGCTGTCGTCTGGATTCCCGAGACCTGGTCGCTTCTGAACATCCAGATCGCGGCGATCGTTCTCAACTATCAGCGCGCGATCGTCTCCAGTTTCAAACTCAGCGCGATCGTCATGGTCCTGCAACTCGCTTCAACCGCACTGGCCGGTTACGCCTTCAGTCGCCTGAAATTCAAGGGTAGCGACCTCCTTTTCGCCATCGTCATCTTGACGATCGTCATTCCTCCTCAGGCCTTATCGCTCGCACAATACCTCTATTTCCGCGACCTCGGCCTAATCGGTAAAGAGGGTTCGATCTACCTGATGAGCGGACTCGGCATGGGCATCCGTTCCGGGATCTTCATCTATATTTTTCGAAGCTTTTTCAAGGGGCTACCGCGGGAACTCGAGGAGTCGGCCATCATCGACGGCGCGAGCGTCTTTCGCACGTTTTGGAGCGTCATGCTGCCCAATGCGCGCGGCGCATTGGTCACGGTCGCCCTCTTCGCCTTCGTCTGGCAATGGAATGACGCTTATTACGTCAAGATCTTTCAAGTCAGCACGGCGGACTTCCCGCTTCTCACCATGGAACTGATCAATGCTGCCGAAGGCATGTATCCCGCCCTATTGTATACGGGAGCTCTCGACCTGGTCGGACAGAACGTCTGGGAGAATCCTTTGTTCCTGTCCCTGATTTCCAACGTGGCGGCTCTGTTGATGATGTTGCCGCTTTTGATCATGTATCTTTTCGTCCAAAAACAGTTCGTCGAATCGATCGAACGCACCGGCATCGTCGGTTAGGAGGCCCACCCTGTGAAAATCGAAAAGCCGCTCTATCAGAAACTAAACAGCATCGCCGATTGGATCATTCGAATCATCGTCACGAATATTCTCGTCATCGTGACCGCTTTACCGATCGTGACTCTATATGCCGCCTTGTCGGCCGGTTTTAACGTTTTTGCCGATGTGCTCGACAAGGACGAAGAAAATATCTTCAAGCGTTTCTACGACCATTTCAAGGCGCACCTTCCCAAACGTCTTTTGATCGGCACGCTCATGATCCTTTTGGTTCTCTTCGGTTATTACAACTTACTCTATTACCGGGAAATCCTAAAATCGAACGATACGCTCTTCTATGTCATCGGTTACTATGCGATGTTCTCGCTCATCATCATTTTGTTCGTTCTCACGCTTCAGAGCTTCGCGGTTTCTAGAGTCTATCCGAACGCGAACGTCACGATGACGTTCAAACTGTCGTTCTTCATCTCCGGCAAGTATTTTATCCGGACATTTTTGCTCATCGTAATCTGGACACTTCCCGTTCTTTTATTCTTCTCACCCTTTCTGATGACACTTTTCTTCTTCGCCGGAGTTGGTATGCCTTTACTGCTCCAGGCTCTTCTTGCAAGACCGATCTTACGTGGTTTGAAAGAGCTCGGTGATCGCCATGATTAAACTCGGAATCGAACGGATCGAGCGGTATAGCGAAGAGATCGCCGGCAAACGCATCGGTCTCGTTACCAATCAGACCGGGTGCGACGCGAAACTTAACCCCACAAAAGAAATTCTCGCGCGCTACGGATGGGTCACAACCCTCTTCTCACCGGAACACGGTCTCTCCGGATCCGTTCAGGCGGGTGACACCGTCGGCGACGGCATGAGCGACCGAATCCGCCTTTACTCGCTCTACGGAAAACACCGTCGTCCCACGAAAGAGATGCTGGAAAACGTCGAGGTTCTCTGCTTCGACATCCAGGATGTCGGAGCGAGATTCTACACGTACCTTTCCACCCTCAACGAAGTCATGATCGCGGCGAGCATCCATGGTCTTCCCGTGATCGTCTTCGACCGACCGAATCCGGTCGGTGGAAAGATTTCGGAAGGACGTATCATCAAGGATGGTTTCACCTCGTTTGTCGGGTGTGCGAAGATCGTGGAACGCTACGGGCTTACCATCGGTGAATTCGCCTTGATGATCCACGAAAAGGCGCGGATGACATGCGCGCTAACCGTCGTACCGATGTCGGGTTGGACGAGAAAGATGGACTTTACGGATACGGGCTTACCGTGGATTCTTCCCTCTCCGAACATCCCAACCGAAAACACATGCCTTACCTATCTTTCGACCTGTCTGTTCGAAGGAACGAATGTCTCCGAGGGACGAGGAACAACGAAGCCGTTTTCTTTCATTGGAGCACCTTGGATCGACTCTACTCTTCTCGTAAACGAACTAAAGACACACGCCTTGCCCGGTGTTCGCTTTCGAATGACGACATTCGAGCCAACTTATTCCAAATATGCGCATACCCTCTGCCATGGTCTCGATCTGATCATTTCGGATAAACATGCGTTCCAACCGGTACGAACCGGTTATACCCTCCTTCATGTGATCAGAAAAACGCATAAACATTTTTCCTTTCTTGAACCCAAGGATCCGCAAAGACCTTATATGATCGATCTTCTTACGGGTGACGATTTCATCCGCGACGAAGCATTCGATCTAGACGAAGCGATTCGACAAATCGAAACCGATTCACGCATCCACCAAGCGACAAAGGAGCGCTATCACCTCTATGAAGACTGATCTCGATCTGAAAAAGAAAATCGGCCAACTCTTGATGTTCGGATTCGACGCGACGACGATCAATGAACACGCGATCCACATGATCCGTGATCTGAAAATCGGCAACGTCATTCTTTTCACCCGCAACATCGAAAGCCCGAAACAACTTCATCGTCTGACTTCCGACTTACAGGAACTCGCGATGGAACACATCGGTATTCCGCTTTTCATCGCCATCGATCAAGAGGGCGGCATGGTGACGCGCATTCAGCAAGGTGGAACGTTTTTCCCCGGAGCGATGACGATAAGCGCGACCGACGACCTCGAGCATGCGACTTGGGTCGGAGAAACCATGGGCATGGAACTCGCCATGCTCGGCATCAACGTCAACTTCGCTCCTGTCCTAGACGTCAACATCAATCCACGAAACCCCGTCATCGGTGTTCGCAGTTACGCCGATGACGAGGAAAAAGTCGCTCGTTTCGGCAATGCCTTCATAAAAGGCCTGCAAAAACACGTCATCGCGACAGCCAAACACTTCCCGGGACACGGTGATACCCATCTCGATTCGCACCTGGCTCTTCCCTACGTAAACGTTGACCGCCGCCGACTCGATCGGGTCGAACTCTATCCTTTCAAAGCCGCGATCCAACAAGGCGTCCAAGCGATCATGAGTTCACACATCGTCTTTCAAGCGCTCGATGATCGCTTCCCGGCGACTTTGTCGCGTCCCATTCTGACCGATCTGCTGCGAAATGAGCTTAAATTCGACGGTCTGATCTTTACGGATTGTCTCCAGATGAAAGCGATTCAAAACACGTATACGACGCCCAAGGCGGCCGTTATGGCGCTTTCGGCCGGTGCGAACGTCATGTGTATCTGCCATAGCGAACACTTGCAGGAAAGCGCTCAAAAGGAAATCATCCGGGCTGTTCATAATCATGAAATTTCTTCTGCTCTGATCGATGAACGCGTCGCACGCGTTCTCACAAAAAAGATGTCCTTAGAGCCCTTCTTTTACACGGATTCCGATGTCTTGAAACATGTCGGAACGAAAGAAGCGAAAGACCGGTCCGAGGCGATCGTGAAAAAAGCCGCAACCCTCGTCAAGGGAAAAGCGTTTCACCTCATGGACCGTACGCTACTCATCGGCATCCTCCCGAAAGCGACATCGATCGCGGATGAAATCGACGGAAAGAGCGATTTCTATGACCGTCTGAAAGATGCCTTGCCGTCACTCGACGTCCTATCGTTCGACCTTGGAATCGATCAACCGGAGATCGAAAAGGCAACAAGACGAGCCCAAGACTACGACCAGGTCGTGCTCTGCACGTATAACGCCAACACTGACGCGGGACAACAACAATTGATCAAAAGAATCATTTCGCTCGACGTCGAACACCACGTCATCGCGATGCGCAACCCCTATGACCTCGTCTTCGTTCCCGCGATCGAAAACTATGTCTGTTTCTATGAGAACACGCCGAACGCACGCGAAGCGCTGAAGGACTACCTAAAAGGAACACTCGTCCTCGAAGGGAGGTTGCCGATCGTCCATGAATGATTACATCATCGCCATAGACGGCGGAGGCACGAAGACGCAGGCCATGCTCTATGACACGTCTGGCGAGCCGCTCGGATGCGTCGAAACGGGTTACTCGAACTTTTCGATCGACGTCGACGTCGCCAAGAACAATCTCGAGGAGGCAATCGAGACGACCATACGCGATTTTTCGGACGGAAAACCGATCAAAGCCATCCAAGTCGGTGTCGCTGGTCTCTCGACGTTGATCGACAAGGAACGCTATGAACAGGAACTCTCCACGCGTTTCCACGCGCCGGTCTCGCTCGAGACCGACGCCCTCATCGCCCTTTACGCCGTCAAAAAAGATTCTCGCAGAACCGTCATCATGGTACTCGGAGGAACCGGAAGCGTCGTGATGGCCAACGAGAATCGGGACGTTCACATGATCGGTGGTTACGGTCATCTGCTCGGTGACGAGGGCTCGGGTTACCACGTTTCCATGACTGCATTAAAGCGGATCATCGCCACCGTCGACGCCGGTTCAATGCTTTCGAATTTTGCATCACGCATCATGGAAACACTTCAAGCAAAATCCGTCAAGGATATCAAATCACACGTCTACAACACGAACAAGAGCGAACTCGCCCAACTCGCTAAAACCATCGCGGATATCGCGAAAAAAGGCGATGAGGATGCCATCGATCTACTCGAAGATGAAGGCAGGCACCTCGGTAAACAGACGATGCTCGCCTACGCCAAATTAAAAGATAAAGTGAATCCGATTATCGCTTTACGGGGTAAGTTTCTTCTCGAAGCCCCTTACGTGAAGGAGGCGTTGATCGAATATCTCGATCGGCGCTTGCCGGCCTATGAGCTTGATACCGTCAACGAGGATCCCGTCATCGGCGCTTATTACCTTTGTATCGAAAACATGGAGCGGAGGATAAACCAATGATCGATATTAGCAAGATTAGCACCGAACAGCGAAACAAGAACACGAAAAACATCGACATCGTGCCCACCCGTGAGATGCTTCGTCTCATCAACCGCGAGGATAAGACCGTTCCTCTGGCGGTCGAGGCGGCGATCGACCAGATCACGATCGTCGTCGACGTCGTCACGAGAGCCTTCCTCGCAGGAGGACGTCTCTTCTATATCGGCGCAGGGACGAGTGGGCGGATCGGCGTACTCGATGCGAGTGAGTGTCCGCCGACTTTCGGCGTACCCGACGATATGGTCATCGGCATCATTGCCGGTGGCGACAAGGCGCTCCGCTATTCGATCGAAGGTGCAGAGGACTCAAAAGCATCGGCGATCGAAGATCTTAAACGCTACCGCATCCACAAACGTGATGTCATCATCGGTGTCGCAGCGAGCGGTCGTACGCCATATGCCATTGGCGCGATCGAATACGCGAATACGATCGGTGCGAAAACGGCGTGCATTACGACGAGCGCCAACTCGGAGATCGCCCGCGCAGCGACCTATCCGATCGAAGCGATTACAGGCGCCGAACCGATTACCGGTTCGACCCGTATGAAGTCCGGAACGGCACAGAAACTGATCATGAACATGATTTCAACCGGTTCGATGATAAAAATCGGTAAAGTCTACGAGAACCTGATGATTGACGTCCAGATTTCCAACAACAAGCTGACTTCCCGCGCTCAACAGATCGTCATGGACGTCACCGGAGCGCCAAAATCTCAGGTCGAATCGTGTCTAAAGCGCTATAAGTCCGTCAAGTACGCGATCTTCAGCATTATGTCGAAGATCGAAGATGAAACGCACATTCGTGCGATTCTCGAAGCCAATCACGGCAGTATCCGTGAATCGCTCAAGAGTATCGATCTCGATTAACGGGAGGTATGAAAATCCATGAAAAAAATACCGATCATTTTATTGTTTCTATGTCTTTCTCTTCTCGCATCCTGCAATAAGACTCCGGTCTGTGGTGATGACGAAATGCTCGTCGATGGCACCTGCGTGCCGCTCGATGCAGAAACCGTCGCTTTGAAAGAAGCGATCGAAACCATGCGTACCCGCAACAATTTTCGCCTGACGGTCGATCTTGCCCGTGGTGAGGAGCAGAATACAATGGAACTCGCTTTCGACCATGATCGATCATATTTTCGGATCGACGATTTTCAAGAATACAATGAATGGACCCCGGACGGTTGTTTCCGATACGTGCCGACGACGGACGGATACGTCAAGGAGTCCTACGATTGTTCGACGGAACCAACGCTTTTCTACCTTGACTTTTCCTTCGACTGGTTCACTGCAATCGACCAGGTTTACTACCTTGAATACCAGCACCTCGATCACGTAAGCGCGTTTTTCCAATCCGAGATGGAAGGTAGTTTTGCCAGCAATTTCACCCTGACGCTTACGAATGGTCACTTCGATCAGTTCAACCTCGACGTCAACCACAGTGGAGCAATTTGGAATGTCACGATGAGCTTTTCCGATTTCGACTCGGTCGAAATCGACCTCGAGGAGGTGGAATCATGATTCGACGCACCCTTTCACTCGTACTTTTGGTCGGTTTTTCTTTGCTTCTTTTCAACGTGTCCGTTGAAGCGTCCTTTCGCATCTTCTGGGATACGCGTGACACCGCTTTCTACGACGGCGTCAAGCACGTACGCATCGCCGGCACGATCGATTTCAACGGAACAGAGAGTCCTCAGGTCATCAACTATCTCGGGGCTAACCCGACGACGCGAGACGACCTTCACGTGATTACGGCCGACAACTACACCTCTTATGCCTGGGGCATGAGCAGTCTTCATACCATCATCGGAAGCGTCGAATCGCGTTATTCGAACTACGACGTGATCGGCGGCGTCAACGGAGATTTCTATAACATGTCATCCGGACATCCGGTCAACGCCTACATTCGTGACTACGAAGTCCTCACGCCCGGTTTGACACCCACGCGCCCGATCGTCGGATTCAAGGATGACGGAACGGTTGTTGCTGGCGTCCCTTGTGCCATGGGACACCAACTCGTCGTCTATAACGAGGATGGGGCATACAAGCATGCTGTTGCCATCGAAAGATTCAACGGAATCCCGACCAGTGGCGGAATCGGTGTCTTTTTTCCTAACCATGAAGGCATGGTGACGACCGGCATGAACAAAGTCGTCATAGCTGCCACTGAGATCAAACTCGACGGTTACGACGCACGTTACTTTGGAAAAGGTATCATGGCCGAAGAAACAATCGCGGACGTCAATGTCCCGCAACACGGATTCGTCATCCTCGGTACGGATTTCAATGACGATGACCTGATTACAGAAACCGACACCGTCATCGTGCAACAACACATGGGTTGCGGGTTTGAAGACGTTCGCTTCGCGATTGGCGTCTGGGAGCACCTCGTCGAAGACGGCATACCGACGACTTCACTGAGTGAAGGCGTCGGTCCTTCGATTCGTCATCCTCGAACCGCGATCGGCATCGAAGAAAACGGAACCGTCTTTTTCGTAACCGTTGACGGACGCCAAAAACCGCTCGGTATGCAAGGCGTAACCGCCTATGAGATGGCCGAGATCATGGCCTATTTCGGTGCCAGGGAAGCCTATAACCTCGATGGTGGCGGCAGTACGACGATGTCCATCGTCGAGGAAGACGGGATTGTCGTCAAGAACTCGCCTTCCGACGGAAACATTCGCAGCATTTCGAACGGACTTCTGTTCGTCAAAGGCAGTCACCGTGTCATACCACCACCCGTTCCTTTCCCCGACCTGCGCATTCCTCTAGAGACTCCCCGTCACGCCCGAATCGATGCTGGTCTGCTAACCTTCGAGGCGGTATCGAATGCCCCCGGATACGACCTTTCGATCAATGGTATACCGATGACGATTGAGACGAACGAACACGTTCTCGATCTGCCGATCGGCACCCATGAAATCAAGATTCGGGCAGCCGGCAATGAAACTTACCGGCCTTCGTCCTATACATCCTCGATCACTTACGTCGTCTATCCCGAGGACATCAACGACTTCATCGAGCTTTTCAAAGCGGTGTCGAGAAGCCGAAAAGACGACTAAAGAAAGGATATGTGCATGAAAATCATCACGTGCATCAAACAGGTCCCGGCATCCTCCGATGTCGCCGTCGACGAGAAAACGGGTGTTTTGATCCGTAGCGACAAAAACGTCAAAATGAATCCCTACGATCTATTCGCTCTCGAAGCGTCTTTCGTACTCAAAGAAAGCCCTGGCCACCACACGGTCCACGCCATCTCGATGGGGCCACCTGCCGCCAAGACCGTACTAAAAGAGGCCATCTCGATGGGAGCCGATCGAGGAACACTGGCGACAGACATCCGTTTTGCCGGTGCTGACGTTCTTTCTACGTCCTATACGCTCTCGGCAGTCATCCGCCGCCTCCAGGCCTATGACGTCGTCATCTGCGGAAAACAGACGACCGATGGCGATACCGCGCAAGTCGGTCCCGAGATCGCCGAGTTTCTAAACATACCTCACGTCCCTTACGTTAAACAGTTTCTCGACATAAGAACGGATGGTTTGAGGTTACTCGTCAACTATGACACGTATGAAGAAGTCGTCGACGTATCCTTCCCCTGTCTTCTGACCATCGACAAGGATGCCTTCGTTCCCCGTCTTCCTTCCTATCGGCTCCGTCGCGCTTTCAAAGATGATTCGATCGATACGATCGGGCTTACTCATTTCGACGATCAGAACCCCGATCACTACGGGCTCGCCGGTTCGCCGACTCAAGTCGATAAAATCTTTCCACCCGATAAGAAAAAAGTCTCCATTACGATAACGGGGTCCGCCCAAACCGTCGCCGAAAGGATGGCGGCGATCCTCAAAGAAGAAAAATTCATATAGGGAGTGCCCATGGGATACATTAAGATCAACCAAAACAAAGTCAATGACAAGACGGCTCATGAACTCATGAACCTCTGTCCTTTCAACGCCTTCGACTATACCGATGCTTATCTCGGGATCAACGCATCCTGCAAGATGTGCAAACTGTGCATCAAACAGGGTCCAAAAGGCGTCTGCGAGTGGGTCGAAGACGACCGACCAAAGATCGATAAATCCCTTTATAAGGGAATCGTCGTTCTTTGTGAGCACCACAAGGGACGCCTGCATCCGGTCACGCTCGAACTGCTCGGAAAAGCGCAAGAACTCGCAGCCACGAGCAAGGAAAAGGTGATTGCTCTGCTCATCGGTCATGACACGCAACAGATCGAATCCGAACTCGCGCGATACGGCGCAGATGAGATGCACGTCTTCGAAGACGCCCGCTATGATCCCTTTAATGTCGAAATCCATGCTCGTGTCATCGAATCCTTTTTTCAGCAAGAAAAGATCAATATCATTCTTTTTGGCGGCACACCGCGCGGACGCAGTCTCGCTCCGCGCGTCGCCGCGAAACTCAAGACCGGCCTGACGGCCGATTGCACGAAACTGAAGATCACCACCGAAGGCGACCTTCTGCAAATCCGTCCGGCCTTCGGTGGAAACATCATGGCGAAGATCCATACGCCGAACCATCGACCTCAACTCGCCTCGATTCGCTACAAGATCTTTAACGAACCCGAAATAAAGACGTCGATTTCGCAACGAATCGCCCATCCGGCAACCATCGATTTCACATCAACGCTTCATTCGCTCGAGATCCGGGATCATCCGCCCGTAAAGGATATCGCGGATGCTGAAGTCATCATCGCCCTCGGACGCGCTTTCAAATCCAAAAAGGACCTCGCCCTCGTTGAACCTCTTAGGAAAAAACTCAACGCCGAACTCGCCTGTACCCGTCCTTTAATCGAAAACGGCTGGTTCGACCCACGAAAACAGATCGGCTTAAGCGGAAGAACGGTCAAACCAAAACTCATCATCAACCTCGGAATCAGCGGAGCGATCCAGTACATCGAAGGCATGAAGGATGCCGAACTGATCATCAGCGTCAACAGCGACCCGGACAACAAACTCTTTTCGATCAGCGACTACGCGATCACCGGAGATGTCTATGCGATCCTTCCCGAACTGATTCGAATCATCGACTCATTTGATAAGGAGGCATCCTTATGAACTACCACAAGCCGACGCATAAGGATATCGACGCCCTTCGAAAGATCCTCGGCTCCGACCTCGTCCATATCGGTGACGCGATCAATACCGACTATACGCACGATGAACTCCAAACCGTCTTTGGACAACCGGATGTTCTCCTTTTCGCGAAAACGAAGGCGGACGTTCAAAAAATCATGGCCTACGCCAACGAACACGTCATTCCCGTCACCGTTCGTGGGAGCGGAACCGGACTCGTCGGAGCGGCGGTGCCCATCCATGGCGGCATCCTTCTCGACATGTCGAAAATGAACCGCATGCTGGAACTCGACCGAGATCACCTGACACTGACGGTTGAGCCTGGTGCACTCCTTCTAGACATCGCGGCATTCGTCGAAGAAAAGGGCCTTCTGTATGCTCCGGATCCCGGCGAAAAAACAGCAACGATAGGCGGAAACATCGCGACCAATGCCGGAGGCATGCGTGCCGTCAAGTACGGGGTAACCCGTGACTGGATCCGGGGTCTGGAAGTCGTCCTCGCCGACGGTTCGATCGAACGTTTCGGATCAAAAACCGTCAAAAATTCCACTGGTTACGGACTAAAAGACCTCTTGATCGGCAGTGAAGGCACGCTCGGGGTCATTACCGAAATTATTGTAAAACTCATGCCCAAGCCAAAAAAGACGATCAGCCTGCTCGTCCCCTTCGACGATCGCAGTCAAGCGATCCAAACAGCCGTAAAGGTCTTGGCGAGCGGTGTTGTACCGACAGGTCTCGAGTATTTTGAAAAAGATCTCTTGGCCTACAGCGCTTCTTTTCTCGGTAGACGCATGCCTCACCATGACCATGCCGCCTATCTCCTTTTCAGTTTTGATGGAAACAATGAGCAAGCACTCGATCTGACGATCGATCAGATCAGCGAGCGTCTCGTCGAAGACTTCCATGCCATCGACGTCTATACGATTGATACGACCGAACGGATGACGGATGTTTGGAGTGCTCGAGGAGCTTTTTTGGAAGCCATCAAGTCTTCCACCCCGATGATGGACGAGTGCGACGTCGTCCTGCCTCGGGCAAAAATCGACGCATACCTTGCCTACGTCCGCGACCTTTCAAAAGACATGCAGGTACGTATGCCCTATTTCGGTCACATCGGTGATGGCAACCTTCATATCTACATCTGTCAGGATCAATTGTCGGAACGAGATTTTCGTAACGCAGCAAACAGACTCTTCGACCTCATGTATGAAAAAGCCGCTTCTTTCGGCGGACTCATCTCCGGTGAACACGGTATTGGCTATGCCAAAAAAGCATACATGAAGCGTCAACTCGGGAATCGTCAGATCGAACTCATGCGTGGTATTAAGCGCGCATTCGATCCGAAAAACATTCTTAATCCTGGTAAAATAATCGATTAGACCAAACATAAAACCGCTCGATCGAGCGGTTTTATTACTACGAAATGGCAGTCCTCTACCCCATAAACAGCAGCAAAAACATCATTAGGATTGCGGCAATCATCATTGTCAATTGGTTCACGACTCGAACGACCTCCTTCATTCAAAATGATGGTGCATATCGATTCTATCTCATGCGTTCCTTTTCACTTCGATCAATCGCAGATCAGCCCTTTGGATAATTTCTTGAACCGTCTTTTGTCCCTCATGCAACTCGGAAATACCATAGGAAAACGACATATCATATTCCTTTAATTTCTTGTTTTTTTCCATGTTCTTCTCGATCTTCTTGATCAGACGATCGGCATATTGCCGGTTTCGATCGGGTAAAACGAGCAAAAACTCGTCACCACCGAGTCGTCCAACTCGGTCTTTATTAGAAAGGCTAGCCTCGATCGCTTTTGAAAAAGCGATCAACAACGCATCACCGACATCATGACCGAACGCATCATTGATCGGTTTGAAGCGATCGATGTCGATCATGACGCACGTCATCGCATCATCCGGTCTTTGGCACGCCTTGATTTCACGATCGAGATATGTCATGATGCTCCGTCGATTCGCCACTTTCGTAAGGGAATCGGTGTTCGCCATCACGGTCAGTTCTTCGATCAGTTCAAGATTTTTCAAGTCGGTCTCGATCGCGTCGCGAAAGAGCTCGAGCATCAAAACGTTTTCCTTCGAATATATCTTTGTTTGATCGTCTAGAAAACAAATCGTCCCGAAAAACGCGCCATCCATCCAACGGATTGGCAATCCGAAGTAGGAAATCATGTTAAGCGAAACGTCCGGATTGCTCTTCCACTTTTCATCTTCGAGCGCGTTTTCGATATAGAGCATCCGGTTTTCACCGATGACCGTCTCACAGTATAGTCCGCTTCCGAGTTCGTCTTTCCCGTCAACCGGATAGGGATTGTCTTCCCCGTCGCTTTTCAAAAAGACGTTCATATGCTCTTTCGTGATGCGCATGATCAAACCGGCAGAGACCCCGAGAACGCGTGCGAAAACGTTCATGATGTTCTGCCATTTGTCAACGATTTCTTTATGGATGTCCGGTTTTGTTCGCGCTGCGATCGGAACGCTTCTGAATTGTCCGAGTTCTCGCAGGTAAACGTTGGTTTTCGTCATAGTTTGTCCTTTTATAGATTCTCGTTATTATTGTACTATATATCCTCAAAAAACACAAAAAACACCGCTTCACGCGTCAAATCATGGCCTAGATCACGTCCGCTGCATAAAATGTTCGCGTTATCCTGACAATATAATGTGACAACGCGCACATTTTATGATAGATTGAACATATGAGCAATAAGCAAGCACTAATCGTCGACAAACACACAAAGGGGTATATCCATGATCACAAAAAAGATTTTTTCCGACCTTGCCATCATTATGATCGGTTTTGGTATCGTCATCGGCCTTTTCTTTCCCTTTTTCGTTTTAGTTACCGGAACACCTTCATCCTACGTCATGACGCCACTCTTTTTCATTCTTTGCATATTGGCCGGTTTCATCGTCGGTCTTTTCAATATTTTTCTCGCTCGTC
Source organism: uncultured Acholeplasmataceae bacterium (assembly GCA_964444805.1). GTDB lineage: Bacteria > Bacillota_I > Bacilli_A > Acholeplasmatales > Acholeplasmataceae > RECG01. The sequence continues at coordinate 58,991 of CAYUIK010000001.1, forward strand.
GGATCGTCGGATCGAAAATCAGACAACTCGCCAAGCACATGATTCGTGTCGAAGATCGACTGATCGCCCGGTCGAAATCCTATGAACGAATCGATTGCACGAGCGAGGACTGCTACATTCACGATATCCAATCCGCGGATGAAATCGGTGAAAGCGCGCACGCTTTCAACGCTTTGATCGAAACGCTTTCCGAGGCATTCCAGATGGAAGAAAACGTCCGATCGTTTACCGCGATTCTCGCAAGCAATCTCGAACTCGACAAATTGTCGGACGAAGCGCTCAATCAGTTGATCAAAAACATGAAGGCGTCCGCCGGTGCGATTTTACTCGAACACGACGGTGAGCTCAAGACGATCTCAACTCGAGGTATCGCAAGTCCCGATTCCCTGATTTCAAATAAACAGGTATGGCACGTTCTTAAAAACAAGGAACGACTCATCATTGATTATCCCGAAGGTGTAACTTTGGACGGTTTGATCGTCACGTTTCGGCCACGGACACTTCTAATCGATCCGATCGTCTACAAGGATGTCTGTCTCGGAGTCGTCATGCTCGCTACCACGGAGTCCTTTACACTCGAAGCACTCAATGCCATGGTACTCTATGGACAAGGTTTATCACTCGCTTTTAAAAATGCGATATCGCACGATCAACTCCAGCACCTCGCCGCGATCGACCCTTTGACCAACATCCTCAACAGGCGCTTCGGCAGTTCGCGCCTGGCAGAAGAATACGCGCGTTCTGTCCGTAATAATTCCCCTCTCGGTGTTCTCATCTTCGATATCGACCATTTCAAAGTGATCAACGACACCTATGGCCATATCGTTGGCGACAAAATCCTTCTCATGCTCACCCGAGCGGTGAAAAACGTCTTGCGGGAGGGGGACATTTTCTATCGCTACGGCGGCGAAGAATTCATCGTATTACTTCCCGGAGCTTCAAGAAAAGATGTCTTGAAAGCAGCCGAACAGATCCGACACACCACGGAAGATCTGGAAACGCATCATAACGATCAAACGCTAAAAATCACCGTGAGCATCGGTGGCACGTCGTTCCCGGAAATCGAAGCGTCAAACGCAGAAGACTTAATTAAAGTTGCCGATCAGAAACTCTATCAAGCGAAAGATGCCGGTCGAAACCGGTCGATCATCGCATGAAAAAAGGCACCTCGGTCATGACCGAGATGCCTTTCTTAATGGTTTGTTTCACTTAGAAATCGTATCCTCTTCCAATACGCGAGAGATGAAAATTTCCACGAGTCGCGGATCGAATTGCGATCCCGCATGAGCCCTAAGTTCTTCAATAGCCGCTTTTTTATCCATGGCTTTTCGATAAGGACGATCGGCGGTCATGGCCTCATAGGCGTCAGATATGCTAATAATGCGCGAAACGAGAGGTATTTCATCACCCTTGAGTTGATCGGGATACCCGTGGCCATCGATGCGCTCGTGATGCGAGCGTGCATATGGGGCAAGTTTGGAATACTCGGCGGCCGCACTCAAGATTTCATAGCCGATGACCGGATGCATGCGCATGATGGTCCACTCATCATCGGTCAGTTTACCCGGCTTATTGATAATGTGGTCGGGAATCGAGATCTTACCGATGTCATGGAACATGCCGGCCAAACGCAATTCATCGAGTTTTTCGGCAGCAAGTCCGAGAACTTCACCCATTCGCACACAATAATCGCTCACTCTCCGAGAGTGGAGCGCCTCTTCATGATGCTTGTAAGTAAGCGTTTGGAGAATATCCATCATCGATCGATCCTTTGCGTTCTTGGTTTTCTTTCGCTTTTTCAATGTCTCATCACGTGTCCTTATCATGTACCTTTGAAATCACTTGGAAAAGACCATGCCAGATCTAAGATCCGGTCGTCCACATTTAACAGAAATCAGGTAGATAACCGTATGTACGACAACCGACTCGGTCGTACCCTTAATTATCCTTGACCATATACGAATTTTATCATATATGTTTTTTCTCGATGTGACAGATATGTCCTATTATGACATTTAAAATCATATTTTACTCTTTTAAATCGTATATCTTGCAAAAATCAGTCCGGGAAAGACAAATCTTTCTTGAACTCATCGATGACGCTTTCAAGTAGCTCGTAGTCGATCCTATACCCTAGCTTTCGCTGACCCTTGTCGAGCCGAATCGCACCAGCCTTGATGAACTCGTTGGTGTGATAGGAAATCGTCGCGCTCGACACGCCGAGATGATGAGCGATATCTTTGAGTGACGACATGCCTTGGCTGATCGAACGGAGCACTTCATAGCGTGTTTTGTCGCCCAGCGCTTTAAACAGCTTGACACGGTGGTTGATCTTGTCTTCATTCAACCGCGAGATTTTCTCAAAGGCCGCTTCCATGCGTCTCCCCCAGATGAAAATGGGAACGTTGCCCACATCACGAACTCGGAGCACATAGGCAAAGATCGCCGATACGTAGAGACGCGCTTCTCGCCCCTGAATGATGGCATGGTCGATTCGGCCCATGGTCAACCGCTTGATTTCTTCCTCGGGATTCGCGTTGAGCGTTTCTTCGAGTTTTTTACCGATAACAACAATGTCATCCACATAGGATTCATAGATTTCAAGGAAAACCGGATAGATTTCGAGCAAAAGATCGACGAACTGATCGAGATGTTTTTTCGGGTTTTCGAGGATGACGAGCAAGCTCCATTTGAAACCCGGATCGGCGTCGAGGTCGTGAACGAACGCCATCTCGTTTTGTGCAAGGGCTTTTTCTACCATGTCGTCTTCGATTTCATCTTCCTGTTCTTCTTTAAGAATGGCACGCATCAATTCACGCTTGATGGTTTCAGCGCTTTGATTGGAAAGGTGTTCGACATAGTCGTTGACCTCGTTGTGCGCTTCGATCGGAAAAGCTTGAATGAGCAGTTGAACGAAGTCGTACTTACTGAAGGTGTCGTCCAAATAATAGAATTCGATTCTCTTTTGAAACGGTTGAAGCGACTTCTTGATGTGTTCGATCAGTTGTTTGTGATCCTCGTCGATGACGCTTTCGAGTTCCGGTTCCTCTTCGATCGTCTTTTCGAAATCGACATAGATCATTTTTGCAAAATGCAAAAAATCGTATGTCCTGCTTTCTTTCGGGCAAAATGTGAAGGTCATGGTTTTATCTCCTTATATTTTTTGTGTTTCATATGTGAAACCACTCAATGTTCTATGAAACCTCAGGATCGCGAATCCAACGATTACCCCACTGATGAGGATAACCGAACTCGGTGGTAATTGGTCGTATAAGAAACCGAAGATGACTTGTCCGATCGGAATGAGGACAGTCGCGACGAGTTGGAGTACGGCGACCGTCCTGCTCATAAACTCATCGGGAACGATATTTTGTATGAGCGTACCGATCGAGACGTTGATCAGAACAACGATTAATCCCGAGATGAAGCCAAGTACGATTAATGCGCCAAATGGCAGGTAGAAGCTCATCTTTTCGTTGATAAAGAGATCGGTCGTAAAAAAAGCCATGAGTAGGATTACGACGGTCATAAGCATGAATCCGAAATTAAGGACGCCTCCGAGCGTGTGTTTTCGGATGTAGGCACCAAGAAACAGGGACCCAACGATCATCGAGGAAGCGAGCACGGTCTGAAAGATACTGTACTGATAGTCGCTTGCACCAAGTATCTCACGAACGACATAGATGAAACCGACCGAAAAGAGGGGCGAGACCGCGAAGTTGACGATGGCAGCGAGCTTGACAATCGTCCGAATCCGCTGGTCGTTTTTGATGAGTTGGAACCCTTCCTTAACGTCCTTTTTGAAAGACGCGACATTTTTCTTGTTCGAAATGACGCGTTGCCGCGGAACGCGAATAAACGTTTCGCTGATGGCGGATATCAGGAAACTGAGCGCGTTTACGATCAACGCGATTCCCAAACCGAATAGAGCGTAGATGACGGCACCGATTGCCGGAGAAAGGAGTTGTGCGATACTCATCGACAGCGTATGAAGCGAGTTCGCGCCAACTCGGTCCTCGGGTTTAACGATCGAGGGTATGATCGCTTGGAGCGAAGCGCCGAAAAAGATTTCGGTAATCTCCAGTAAAACAACGAGAAGGTAAACGGCCAGAAGGGGGAAACTGCCGAATAGAAAGAAATAGGCGGCAAAAACAAAAAGGAAAACAGCATTCAAAAAATCGAGCATGACGATCATTTTTTTGCGGTCGAACCAGTCACCGAAAACACCCGCGATCGGTGAAAAGATGAGTCGCGGGAGAATTGAGATGGCAAGCATCGAGGCGAAGATCGTCGCGGAACCCGTCACATCGAGGACATAGAGTGAAAGCACGAACTGTTGGATGTTGCTGCCGAGCAAAGAGACGAAGTGACCGCCCATGAGGAGGGAATAATCCTTTTGTTTGAGAAGTTTCTTATACATATA
>CAYUIK010000002.1:0-2119 GCA_964444805.1 uncultured Acholeplasmataceae bacterium
GCAGGATAATAGACCTTGTACGTATCCAGATCGATCGTTTCGATGAGTTGGTTTCCGGCATAATAACCGTCGACGCTCAAACTGATCAAATCTCTTGATGTCATGGCATATTCATCGGGGACCTCTGCGATAAATTCCTTTAAGAGACTTTCGTAAAACTCGCGATCGAGCAAAGCCTCTTCATAGTTGTCATCCGCCATACTGATGGTAACATCGAGGGTCTTCGTCAGTTCCACGTCGAAGGTCGAACGCGTTTTGAAGGTAACCGTTTGTTCGCCAAGAGCGTCCGGTTCACCTTTTCCCTGAATGACGACATCGGAGTCAAAGGATTCGTAACCACTCCAAACATAGTATTCCGTTCCCTCAAAATCGAGACGCATGTTGTTTTGTAATGTCCAATACAGGTTTTGGTATTTGTCGTAGTCGATCATCTCAAATTCGAGTTCTTCCTGATCGAGATAGGCTTTAGAGAAATAAACGGTTTCCCGTTCACTCTTATCGATTCCGGTAATCGTGAACGTTCCAAGAATCGGCGTTTCTTCATCGCGAGGTCCGCCGTAATAGTAATAACCCCGTCCCTTGGTGAGTTCGACGACGTCGCCGACGGAAAAGGCACCATAGGAACTACTGAAAACGATCTCGTCGACGGCAACCGGCAACCGACCGTCGATGTCCCGTTCTCTGAGTACTTCAGCGGTATCGGTCGCGCGCACGCGGCTCTGGTAAAAACCGTTTTTTTGTTGGAGCGACAGATAGCTCTGATTGTAGAAATTGGTTCCATTCTCATGCACGTAGCGGACGTGCCTTAGAGATTCAAAAGCAGAAATCTCATCATCACGAAAGTCACCGCCGTCCCGCCTTTCGACGAGTACACGCGTTTCTGGTACGACCGGGAAGGTGCTCGACTGTTCGAGTCCGATTTCTCGGATGTTACTGATCTGGTTGCTGTAGACGAGCGTAAACACGGCGATCACGAGCATCTGCATCAACAAAACGAAGATGAGTTTCTTAGGGGTTGCAAAAAGATTTCTAAGAGCGAACCGACAAAGCGTCAAAAAAGGCATGCGCTTCTTCGTCGGTTCTACCGGCACCTTGACATCGTCATAACGCTTGATGCGTTTGTCTTCGGTAACTTCTCCGTCGTGCATCTTGATCTTTCTCGTAGCGTACTCTTCGACTTGTGCGTAGTCATGCGTCACGACGACGATGAGCTTGTTTTTGCTGATGTCGTGCAAAAGCTTCATGACCTGTTTGGCTGAGGTACTATCGAGATTTCCAGTCGGTTCATCAGCGACGATAACCGGACAATCCTTAGCGAGTGCACGGGCGATAACCGCTCGTTGTTTTTGTCCACCCGAAAGGCGTGAAGCCTTATGATTTTTATGGCTAAGCAATCCGACCTGTTCGATCAGTTCGAGCGCCCGCTTTTTTCTTTCCTGTTTCGGATACCCTTGAACTTCAAGTGCAAGCAGCACATTTTGCAAGACCGTGTAGGAATCGATGATGTTGTAATTTTGAAACACGAAACCGACGTATGCGCTTCGATACTTCTCCCAGTCGGCGATCGTATAGTGCGAGGTCTCCTCACCGAAAAGATAGAACTCGCCATCCTCGTAACCATCGAGCCCGCTAATGACATTAAGAAGCGTCGATTTCCCGGATCCTGATTCACCCGTCACGGCAACGAATTCGCCGAGATCGAATTTGAGATTGATTCTTTTCATTCCGACCGAGACGTTGTCCTGCGACTTGTAATATTTCGATACGTTATCCAAACGAATCATACTCATATGTCCTTGTCTCCTTCGATTAAGGGTATAAGTTCATCGACGCGATCGACGATCGCGTCGGCACCTTCTTTGATCAGAACCTCACGTGAACGAAATCCCCACGTCACACCGATGTTTCTGATACCCGCACGTTTCGCTGTCTGGATATCGATATCGGAATCACCGATAAAAAGTACGTCATCCACGCCCAAATCGAGTTCTTCCAACGCTTTATAGACCATATCAGGGGCAGGCTTGTGTGCGAGCTCGGGCGTCGCTCCGACGGAGACATCGAACAACCCCATGAACATCCGCTCATTAAGTTCCTTGACGAGATATTCGTGCTTGTT
>CAYUIK010000003.1:0-20315 GCA_964444805.1 uncultured Acholeplasmataceae bacterium
TCAATCCCATAACAAAAACTGCGATAAGCCAAAATTTCTTCATGCGTTCTCCTTTGCAATTTAAAAAGCCCATGCCTACCTGGGCATGGACAAAAAGAAAATGGCTTACGCCTTTCTCTAACCCAGGAGACGACTTCATATTTTTGGATGGACCTGGTAGGTCTCCCGGCTTAACATCATCCTACTTTGCGCCTTCCCACGTATTTCGCAGTGGCCATGCATTTCGTCCGTATTACGGTTGCTGGGACAGCCCGAGTTTCGCACTCGATTCCCTGTTATGTCATTTGACACCAAACCATCCGATTCACTTATCTACAGTATACTCCATGCCTGAGAAAAGCACAACCCCATTGCCTAAAAATGTATGGTTATTTCGGATCGCCATAAGTCTTCTTCGCGGGAATGACACCGCGGACGCCACCGGTCGGATCGGGAACGTCACCTTGGTGGCGCGGAATTAAGTGAAGGTGGACGTGCATGACCGTTTGACCGGAACAGATACCGTCATTGATCCCTAAATTGTACCCATCGGGATGATGATCGTGATCGATGATCGTCTTGATCTCTTTCGCGAGCGCGAACATGTCATTGATTTCGGTTTGATCGAGTTCGAAGAAGGATGTGACGTGCCGCTTCGGCATGATCAAGGCGTGTCCGTCCTGGACGGGATAGCGATCGTAGATCGAAAAAGCGCGTTCGTTTTCACCGATGATGCGACGTCTGTCTTTCAATGCTTCACAAAATACACACATTCTCTTTCACCTTTTTTCCTTATAAAAAATAGATCGAAAGCGCGATTAACAACTGCGCGGCATAATAGGTCGACAAATTCAAGACGACCATGCCTTTCCGACGATCGTTGCGAAAATAGATGGGTGCCAAAATCAAGTCCGATACGGCAAAGAGAAGGGCGCCCGTAAAGAGTATGGTCATATACGTATCAAACCCGGTGAAAATGCCATTGATAAGCGCTTGACCTACCATGAGAAAAATAAGAAAAGAATAGATCAAGGCCGGTATTTTCGACTTTCCCATGTCAAAACCCAACCGCTTGCTCATGATATGAATAAAAAGTGTAACGGCAAGCGAGAAGAGAATCGAAAGAACACTGAACTCATGTATGAAAAGAAGTCCGCTATAGTAAAAAATGTGCCCAATGGAAAAGGCAACGATCCCGGCATTGATAATCACGGACTCGACCTTTTTTTTCTGTAAAGGCCGAAGGGCTAGAATGAGGTCACCGATTAACCCGGCAACGAGTCCGAGTAGAAATAAAACCGCGACTTTGATGCCGATGGTATCCGATGATACGGGCCAAATCGATTCATAGCTCGCACTAAAATACTGATAAAAGGCATATGCGAAAACCATGATGAATCCGAAACTCGCGAGTGCCTTCAAAAACATGGCTTCGAGTGGTCGATCCCGTATCTCGAGTGAAATGAAAAGAATTACGAGTACGACGGCCAATAATAATACATAGAACATCATTTTGGTATTCTCCTTATGGTATTTTGCTTGTTGTGATCGGTAGTGGCCAATTCATTTCTATTATATCACAGCACGTCTTTCGGAAAAATCATTGTTTTCCTTACCGAAATAAAAAAGGAGAAGCGTATGCCACTTCTCCTAAAAAACGTCCGTGATTCTAAATCGCACATTTCTCGTAATCACATTCCGGATTGTTACACTGGATGCACCCCTGTCGCTTGATCAGGACGCTTCCGCACAAAGGACATAACTCCCGTTCGATTTTTTCCGGTACGTATCCGCCCGGATGTACGTTGATGGTCGTTACGTATTCCTTGACTTCACCGGAAACGGTGTTCTTCCATTTTTCCTCGACGAACAGCTTCGGAGGTGTCGCGGGATTCAAGTCTTCGGTCTGGTCCGTCACGCCGGCAAGAATACCGATCTTGGCACAGCGGTCCCGAAACACGGTAGCACCCTTGAGCCCCTTCTTCCAAGCGGTCGTATAGATGTCCATGACATCCTTTACAGACGCACTGTTGGCGAGATTGAAGGTCGAACTGATCGCCGTATCGACATACTTCTGGATCGTCGCCTGAACGTTCGCTCGATCTTCAAAAGCGATGTTTTGTGAGGTGATCAACGCCCAGTCGGGTAACTTGTCGGGTTTGATGTTCATGGCTTTTGCGAGCGCAACCGGTGTTTTTTCCCAAACGGTAATCGTCTTTTCTTCATCGAACATACTGACGATACGTCGCGTATAGTTCATCTGGTAAAAGGGTTCGACGCCTCCACTGACACCAAGTATGTTACTGATGGATCCGGTTGGTGCGATACTGAGTAACCGGCTATTCCGCATGCCGTACGCTTTGATCAGTTCATCGGTTTGTGGATCGATTGCCGTTTTGTAAAACGTGGATGCCGAAACTTTTTCATAGTCGAATTCCGGAAACTTTCCGAGTTCTTTTGCTTGCAGCGCAGTTGTCTTAGCTGCAACGTTGATCATGCGCCGCATGAGCACATCGAGAAATTCTAGAAACTCAGGACTTCCGTAAGGAAGACGCATGCTCAAAGCGACATCCGCTAAGCCCATGACTCCGAGCCCGATCTCGCGATATTTTTTGACGTGCGCCTGTTGTTCCGGCAGCGCGTGTCGATCGCCTAACATCGTTAGAAGCTCGTCCAAAGCGATAATCATTTCCGAAACGACGTAATCGAATCGCTCGAAATCGTAGGTCGCATTTTCCTTGAAAGCATTCCGGACGAAAGCATTCAAGTTAATGCTTCCGAGGTTGCATGAACCGTGGGCGATGAGCGGTTGCTCACCACAGGGATTCGTCGCTGAAAAACGAATATCGTCGTACTCCGATAAGAAATGATAGTCATTCATCCGATCGATGAAAATCACGCCCGGATCCCCCATGGTATGGGCGGCATAGCCGATCAATTCGAGCAGATCTCGGGCAGGCAATGTCTTTTCAATGACTTCATAAGGCGTTTTAAAGAGCATCTTCCACTTCGCATTCTCTTCAACCGCCTGCATGAAATCATCCTTTAAAGCGATACTGATGTTCGCACCGTTGATCTTGTTGAGATCGAGCTTTGTGGTGATGAAATCAATGATATCCGGATGATCGATGTTCAAGACGAGCATGAGTGCTCCCCGCCGATTATCCTGCTGTGTATTGAGTGTCGTATGGGAATACTTTTCAGCGAACACCATGACGCCAGGCGTCGTGTTGCTGCTGTTATTTACTTTGGCACCCTTGGGACGAATCTTCGACAAGTTCATTCCCTGACCGCCACCGTAACTATACGTTCTCGCGATCTGGTAGTCGACTTTGTAAATGCTTTCTAACGAGTCTTCCGGATCCTGTGTCACGTAGCAGTTGCTGCCGGTGATGTTGCCTTCTCGGCCGATCGCATAGAGATTTCGTCCCCCGAAGATCGCTTCTTTTCTTCTAAATATTTTTTCTAAAGACGGTTTGCCGAAGGCAATGCGCTTAATGAAATCCTTTTTATCTTCGCCTTGTATCAGATACTTACTCAGAACCATGTCCTGACGATCGTCGTTGTCGCTCCAGGGATTTTCCCGGTCCGCTTTTTGTCTCTCACGGTATTTGATGTAGGCCTTGGCCGTATCAAACTGACCCGTTCTCATGAGATAGAGTTCGACGTCGTCCTGGATCTGTTCGATACTTATGTCCTGGTCGGCGGCGTAGTCTTTCGTTATGGTGCGTGCCTGCTCCAGACAATCCTCGTATGTAAAGGATATGCCGACCTCACGGTAGGCTTTGAGCATGGCGTTGGCGATCTTCGACAGATCGAACGCTTCTGTTTTTCCGTTTCTCTTTATGACATGCACATGTGTCACCTCTCTGTCCTTGTGATGGTTGGGAAGGAACCACGAGACGCGAAAGCGTCAAGCGCCGATGATCATGTGCATGATCATCGTTGATGCGAGGGGTTCATTCCTGTCCTTTAATTGTACCACATCACAGCCTTCGCATATGTAAAAAAGCCGGTGTTCGCTGACTTTTTTTCCTGACTGTTTATTATTACAAAATTATTAAGAATGTGCGACTGATAAAAAAAAGCTCCCCGCAGGGAGCTTTGGTCATTCGAATCGACTTATACCGCTTCATCCAGTTCGAGCGTCGGTTTCACCGGGTTCTTATCCTCATAGATTTCATCGAAGTAAAGGGTGCGTGCCGTCATGTGCTTAGGTATGATCCAGAGCCATAAAATGAAGAGGGTGAAAATGCCGAGAATATACATGAGAAGGTAACTCAGATCGAGCATAAAGAGATCCGATTTGCGGCCATCCGTATATTCCTTGGACATTTCGATCGCTTCCGATGCGTTCAGATCAGGCTTCCGATGAAGCAAATAGAAACTCATCGAGTAGGCGTAGGACTTGATGATCCCGGGAATAACGAAGAGCAGAGCCCATAAAAAGATGAAAATGCTCATGAGGAGTTGTAGAATAATCGAACGGACCGGCTTATTCGTAAAGCCGAGCATGACGGTCTCTTCGATGACCGGTTTTTCATTTCGAGCGAGTTGAATATACATCTTGGTGACCGCATAGACGATCATCGCGCTGAGTACGAAAGCGACGATGTTGAACAATGAGGCCAGTGCGGGATTACCGGGATCGACGACTTGCCACGACCCGGAATCGAACGAACGCTTCGCTGTAAACTGGTCGGCGATCGACGTGACCGCGCCGATGATGATTCCGAAAATGATGTTGATCGGAATGACAACGCCATATTTCCCGACAAGATTCTCCTTGGCTTTGTCCTTATAGACGTAACGTGGTTGTTTCATAAATGAATGCTCCTTGTTTTCGTTTTAAACTACCTTTTTATTTTACCATAGTTCACATAAAATAATAAATAATTTTTACATTTTTACCATAAATGCCCTTCCTTTTGACGTTTGATTTCAATGGCTTGCCAATCACAGGACATGACGGTATAATGGTGACATGCGAGGAATGATGCTATGAACAATTCGAGACGTATCGCTTTATTATTCCGATTCATCCCAATCACATCACTGCTACTGGTAGCGAACCTCATCATGTTGGTGATCGTCATGTTTTCTGGCGGTTTTTCCACGAATTCCCTCATCGAGCAGGGTGCGCTCTATTATCCGTTGGCCGTTGAAGGGAGAGAATACTACCGAATCATCACGGCGATGTTCTTACACGGTGGCCTGCTTCATTTCGCCCTCAACATGCTCGTACTCTACTATTTAGGTGGACACTTAGAACGACTGGTCGGACCCTTTCGCTATACGACCCTTTACTTCGCATCGGGTATTCTATCGAGTATATTCGTTCTTTTGTTCAGTGATCCACGAACGGTCACGATCGGTGCGAGTGGTGCACTCTTTGGAATTATCGGCGGTTTGTTAATGCTGACGTTTCTCCGTTCGACGTGGTTTTCCGATCAAACCATCCGTTCGATTCGTCAGCTGATGATCATAAACCTCATTTTGACTTTCGCCATCCCGAATATCAGTATTGCCGGACATGTCGGCGGTCTTGTCATGGGTATCGCCCTCTTCTTCGTCATCGCACCGAAGCGACCTTACATCTATCAAAAGATGGTCGAGATCCAACAGGAACGAGAAAACAGCACGCATACGGCGTAAAAAAAGCCACCTAAGGGTGGTTTTTTCATGTGCTGAGATAGGCTTCAATGACCTTCGGATCTTCAAGCAAGTCCTTAGCAGGGCCTTCTGTCACGATTTTACCGGTTTCAAGGACGTACCCGTAGTCAGAGATATTCAATGCTCTACTCGCGTTCTGTTCGACGAGAAGGATCGTCGTTCCCTCCCGATTGATCTCTTCGATAATCTTGAAAATCAGATCGACGAGACGGGGAGCAAGTCCCATTGACGGTTCATCGAGCAAAAGAATCTGTGGTTTACTCATGAGTGCGCGTCCCATGGCGAGCATCTGCTGTTCGCCACCGGATAGTGTTCCGGCGAGTTGTTGACGTCTTTCTTGCAGTCGGGGAAAATGATGGAACACGCGTTTCAAATCGTTTGATACGCCTTTTCGGTCCTTGCGGATGTAAGCTCCCATCTCCAGGTTTTCCAAAACCGTCAGGCCAGGAAAGACGCGCCGGCCTTCGGGAACATGTGAGATTCCCCGCTCAACGACTTGGTGGGCCGATAGCTTGTTCGTCGACTGATCGAGAAAAAAGATCGTCCCACTCGCGGACGGTATGAGATTGGAAATCGTTTTGAGGATCGTCGATTTTCCAGCTCCGTTGGAGCCGATCAAGGAAACGATCGATCCTTTTTTTACGCTGAAGCGAACGCCCTTTACGGCATGAATCGCCCCATAATATACGTGTAATCCCGATATTTCGAGCATATCTACTCTCCTAGGTAAGCCTTGATTACGGCCTTGTCCAGTCTGATCTGTGCCGGCAGGCCAGAAGCGATGATCCGACCATAATCGAGAACGACAATACGCTCGCAAATCCCCATGACGAGTCTCATGTCGTGTTCGATCAACAGGATCGAAAGGTCGAAGTGGGTTTTAATGAACCGGATCGTCCGCATGAGTTCCTCGGTTTCCTGGGGATTCATGCCGGCAGCGGGTTCGTCGAGCAAAAGAATTTTGGGTTTCGTGGCGAGTGCGCGACAGATTTCGAGCTTGCGCTGTTTCCCATAAGGCAGGTTTTTGGCCAGGGTATCCTTGTCTTTTTCCATGTGAAAGACTTCTAGCAACGCCATGGCAACCTTCGTTCCCTCGGCTTCTTCCCGATAATATGTCCGCGATTTTACGATACCGTCCAATAAGCCATAGCTCATCCGATTGTGATAGGCAACACGAATATTGTCCATCACCGACATGTTCTTGAATAGACGGATATTTTGAAATGTCCGCGAACTGCCGAGCATGACGATCTCATTGGGTTTTTTTCGGTCAATCATCTTGCCGTCAACTAGGATCTGGCCCTCGGTCGGTTTATACACACCCGTCAACAAATTGAAGATCGTCGTCTTTCCCGCTCCATTCGGACCGATCAGTCCGACGAGCTCGTTTTTTTCGATTTTGAACTCGAAGCGATCGACGGCCAACAGACCACCGAAGCGAATCGAGAGTTCCCGCGCTTCTAAAACGGGCATTATCCCTCACCTCTTGCAAACAGTTTGTGATAACGGCTTTTCAGCGATAACCAGATACGTTTCACTTTTTCTTGGAAAGCGATCAAAGATATCCGGATTTCCTTTGTCCCCATGAGTCCTTGCGGGCGAAAGAGCATCGTCAAGATGAGGAGCGTACTATAAATGAGCAACCGATAGCGCGCGAAATCCCGGAGTACTTCCGGTAAAAAAGTGAGCGTTGTTGCGGCGATAATCGATCCCGTGAGACTGCCCATACCGCCGAGAACGACGATTACGAAGATGTCGACGGATTTGATGAAGTTGAAAGCCGATGGGGCGAGAAACCCGACCTGAAAGGCATAGATCGCACCACCGACGCCACCGAACATCGCCGCCATGAGAAAACTGATGATCTTATACTTGGTGATGTTGATGCCGACGCTCTCACTGGCGATCTCATCTTCTCTAATCGAGAGAATCGCACGACCGTGTCGTGAGTTCATAAACAAGGCGATGATCAGAACGATGACGATCATCGTGAAGTACGCGAGCGGAAAAGACATGATTCTCGGTATCCCCGTCAACCCCTGTGCTCCATTGGTAATCTTTAGATTCGTCAAAATGACTTTGACGATTTCGCCGAAACCAAGCGTCATGATCCCGAGATAGTCACCTCTAAGACGAAGAGCCGGGCCACCGACAACGAGCCCGGCAACCAAAGCGATTATCATCGCGACGATCGCCGAGAGGATGAACAGAATCAACGGACTCGACACGTATGCTTGCAAAGCGATCGCGGTAAGCGCCGCACTATAAGCTCCAAGAGCCATAAACCCGGCGTGTCCGAGGACGAGTTGACCGAGAAATCCGGTCGCGATATTGAGACTGGTCGCCATGATGATGTAGACAGCGATCAATATGAGGATCGTTGAATAATAGCGCGATAAAACGCCTGTTTCGATTAACGTATTGAGTAAAAGAAAAAGCCCGAAAACAAAAACGGTTACCGAGAGAACTCGGTCATGTTTGATCACGAACGCTCGCATACCTTACACCTTCTCCTTCGTGTTTTTTCCGAGGATGCCTGATGGTTTGAAAAGTAAGACGAAAATGAGGATCGAAAACACGATCGCATCGGTCCAACGCGTCGCGTTCGGCCAGATTTTTGCAAGATATCCGTTGGAAAACGTCTCGATCGCACCGATGACGTAGCCGCCGAGCATCGCACCGCCGATGTTACCGATACCGCCGAGTACAGCAGCGACGAACGCCTTCAATCCCGGCATGACACCGAGTGTCGGATACACCTGAGAATAGGAGATACTGTAGAAAACGCCACCAAGCGCACCGAGTGCGCTACCGATCGCGAATGTCAGCGAAATGACGTTATTGACATGGATGCCCATTAGTTTCGCCGCTTCGAGATCCTGTGAAACGGCCCGCATCGCCTTACCTTGTCGTGTTTTCTTGATGAACAGCGTAAGAAGGATCATGAATGTCAAAGAAATGCCGATCGTGTAAAGCGTCAAAATCGGTATATTCAGTCCGAAGACGTCGACCTGTTCACGGGAAATCAACCGCGGCATGACCTTAGGATCCGGTTTGAAAAGGAGGAGCGCAAGATTTTGCAAAAATAGGCTCATGCCGATCGCCGTGATCAACGCTGAAATACGCGGGGCGTTACGCAGTCTTTTATAAGCGATTCTTTCGATTAGGATACCCATGATTGCCGCAAGTATCATGGAAAGGATGATGATTGCGAGTACGGGTAAATCAAAGGGAAACATCGTCGCGAAAATGAAAGCGAAATAAGCTCCGAACATCATGACATCGCCATGTGCGAAGTTGATAAGCTTGATAATACCATAAACCATCGTATAACCGATTGCCACAAGGGCATAGATACTCCCGGTATTGAATGCGTTGATCAATTGTTTAAGGAAAAGATTCATCATCGATCACCTCGAGCGTATGGAAATAGGGGAGAAAATCTCCCCTATCCCGCTTTGTTTTGATTGTCCTACTTAGGATCCTTGAACCTTTTCTACGACAGTATGTGCGCCTTCTTCGACCTTGATTACCGTAATCGCCTTAATCGGATCACCGTTTTCATCGAATGAGATCGCACCAGTTACGGCATCGGCATACTCGAGCGCAGCCAGGGCTGCGATCAATTCTTCAGCATCCACCGATCCTGCTTCACGGATCGCTTGAGCGAGGGCGTAAACCGCATCATATCCGAGTGCGGCGAGTGCATTCGGTGCTTCACCGTACGCGTTCGTATAATTGGCTACGAACGCTTGAACGTTTTCCGCCGGGTCCGTCTTGGCATAGTGATTGACGAAATAATAACCTTCGACAACCTCGGCATATTCCGCTTCGATGCCATCCCAGCCATCGCCACCGACGAACACGGTATCACCAAAATCATAGGATGCGGCCTGTGTCAAAATCGCACCAACTTCTGCGACATAGGCCGGAACGAACACGACGTCATACGTTCCATCGTCCTCGATATTCGTCAAGACGTTGTTGTAATCATCGGTTCCTTGTGAAAAGGTATACGTGTCCACTTCTAATGAAGCCTCTTGATAGGCGGCGACAAAAGCATCCGCGAGACCTTCGGAATATGCGTCATCCGAGTTATAGTAAACCGCAGCTTTTTCCGATTCGAGCGTATCGATCGTAAACTGAGCGGCGATCGAACCTTGATAGCTGTCGGTATAGCACGCTCGAAAGATGTTGTCGGCATCGAGCGTAACATCTGGATGCGTCGCGGTCGGCGTGAGAACGGGAAGTCCATCATCAACCGCAAGATCCTTGATCGCAAGCGTGACACCACTAAACGTACCGCCAACTAGAGCGTCGACTTTATCCTGATTGACCAAGCGGTTGTAAGCATTGACACCTTCGACGGTATCGCCCTTGGAATCGTAGGCGATGACTTCGAGATCGAGATCGAGAACGCCGCCTGCAGCATTGATTTCTTCAGCTGCGAGTTTGGCCCCCTGTTCGACGGCGACGCCATAAAGCGAATAATCCCCCGTCAAAGGACCGATTACGCCAATTTTAATGGATTCTGCGCTTTCTTCACATGCGAAAAGCATTGAACTGAGCAACGATACCATGACCAATAATGCGATTTTTTTCATGAAACCCACCATCCTTTTTTATGAAATTTTATGATTAGATTACACCAGGTATGGTTCAATGTCAACGCTACAAGGGGATTTTAAGGCAATCTTAACAATGAAAGTGTTTTCATTTGTTTGCTGGGAAAACGAGGTTATTAAAAAAAGCGCGAGCATACTCGCGCCCCAATTAACCTCTATTCATCGTTTTCTCTTGCCTACGTTTTTCGATTTTTCCTCATCCACTTCGTCGCGAAATCGATGAGATCGGTGAGATCGACAAGCCGTGCCTCCGCCATACCGACGGCCTGAATCGGAATGAGACGTTCACGCTCATATGCCGCCCCCAGCGATAAAAAATCCTCACTGTCATAGTCATAATCCGAAAACGTCTGCCAAATCCTCTTCCCTTGGTGCATCATCGCTGTACCGAGTTTTCTTTTTGGCACGGATTCCGAAAGACATTCAGCGAGGTGCAAGGCCGTACACGATTCGTATCCGACGCCCGTCAACAGTACTTTTCCTTGATTGAGATACAAATATCCGAGAGGTGAATCGAGTCCGAACGCTGGCGAAAGCACGTGATCACGCACGACGTCATGCGCATCTTTCCCCCAAGCGACAAACGAATCCATCGGATGATTCGAACGGATAGCACCGGGATACTTCCGAAAAACCTCGGGCACGCGTCCCATTCCCCGCGTCGGCGTTTTGTCGACATCGAAGGCCGGCATCGTTCGAACGATCGTCTGGACCCAATCTTTGGGAACAGGTGGATTGTCCCAATCGAGCGGATGACTGTTGTCTCCGGTCTGTGTCGGCATGACGATCGTTCCGCTTGGACCGATGACCTCTAAAAGAGCATCGATATAAGCGACCGGTCCGCCGCTAATCCAACCGATCTTCGAAAGTGACGTATGAACGATCACGCGATCACCTTTTTTCAAGCCAAGGGCAATAAAATCGTTTTTCAGCGTTTCGATCGTATAGGGTCGTTCGGATCGATCGATCACGATCTTTTCGGACATGACAATCCCTCCTTGTCATCATACATTACAAATTATAGCACATGGATCGTCGATTTTGACCGGAATTTTGCCCTTTGAAAAATTGCATGACATATCGATCTCTATGCGCAATCATAAATGGTATAATGAGAGTAGGAGGCGATATCATGATTCAAAAATTGAAAAAGAATGCGATCCTTTCCTTGATCGTAGGTATTTTGTTAATCGTTATCGGCGTTCTCATTTTCTTCGTTTTTGCTGACATCGGTGAAAGCATCAAGAACGTCGCGATCGGGCTCATGATCCTGGCTTTGATTTTTTTCCTGATTTTCCCCACGATACAGAAGAAAAAATCGCGACTGATCCTGACTTTGGCCGGAATTGAACTGTTCATCGCTTTACTTGTCGCGGTCATGTTCATGACCAACCAAGCGGGTAACCCCTCGCTCTGGCTCGGACTGATCATTTATACTCATGGTGTCATCGAGCTCGTCGGTGGGTACTTGTCAAGGACGAAACAAAACATCATCCGGTTTGCTGTTTCTCTTATCCTCGTGACCCTCGGTGTTTACATCTTCGCCTCGAACATCATTACCGATGCCATGCTCATGAATGTGCTGCTTGTGATCTTTCTCGCACCCGGACTCTTTCTCACCGTTATCGGTCTGATCGCTCTCAATGACAGACCGAAAAAAAACAAAAAATAATCCAGCGAAACCTACGAGCGATCACATGAAAACAAAGGATGAGATCGAAAAACGATCTCATCCTTTGTTCATCGAAACTTATTTCAAAGGAATGAACCATGCAATCGATTCGAATTGGCGTACAAGAACTCGTATCCTTCCTCTACGCGAGTGGAGATCTCTCGAGCGAAACCTTCCAAAACGTGTCGCTGCTAGAAGGCACGAGAGCCCACCAACGCGTCCAACAACACTATCAGCCAAACGATCAGGCGGAAGTGCCCATCACATATGACTTCAACGATCACGATCGGCGGATCATATTGAGCGGACGCATCGATGGTCTTTTAGTGCGCGAAGGAAAAACGATAATCGAAGAAATAAAATCGACCCGATCGATGATCTTCGATGACGATTTCACTTACAAAAAGGAACATCTTGCCCAACTCCGGATGTATGCCTACATGTACATGGTCAATCATGACCTCACGCACGTTGACGGTCGCCTGACCTATGTCCAACTTTCCGATGATCAACAGCGCCATGAAACGTTTACTTTTTTAAACCACGAAGTCAGAGACTTCTTTTTCGACGCGATCATGGACTATCTTGAATGGTATGATATCCTTTACGAGCAACAAAGAAATAAGTTCATTTCAATCGAAAATCTCAAGTTCCCTTATCCCGAATATCGGCGCGGACAACGCGAAATGATGAGCGCGACCTATCAGGCGATGACGGAAAATGACGTCCAATACGTCATCGCCCCCACCGGAATCGGAAAAACGATGGCAACCCTCTTCGCGACGATCAAAGCGCTCAAAGACGAGCAACAAAAGATCTTTTACGCGACAGCAAAAACCGTTGGAAAGAAAATCGCGCTTGAATCCGTCGAAACGCTTCAGGCACACGGACTCAAACTCAAAATCCTCGAAATCACGGCGAAAGACACGACCTGCTTTCTTGAAAAACGTGAGTGTAATCCGGACGTCTGTCCCTACGCCAAAGGTTTCTTCGACCGTTTGCAGGAAGCGACAAAAGACATCATCATGACGGAAGACATGCTCGACCGCGAGACGATCGAATCCTATGCGAGGACATACAAGATTTGTCCGTTCGAATACAGCCTCTACATCTCCTATTTCGTGGATGTGATCGTCAGCGATTACAACTACGTGTTCGACCCGCGGGTCCACCTCGTCCGCTATTTCGACGAAGAAGGATATCGACCGCTTCTTTTAATCGACGAAGCGCACAACTTGATCGCCCGGTCACGAGAGATGTATTCGGCGACCCTCTCTTCCGAAGATTTCAAAAAGATTCGCCGACTTTCATCGAACCTGAAACCAAGCATACGTTATGCCGTCAAAAAAGTGCTCGATCGCATGGATTCGATTCAAGATGAGATCTCATCAACCTTTTTCAAAACGGAAAAAACGCTCGATGCCAAACTCTTCGATACGATCATGAACGTCTTGAAAAAAGTTGAGAACATGCTCAAAGAAAACCCCAAGACCAAAAGAAAAACCGATATTCTCGAAGTCTATTTTCTCATTCTGGCATTTGCCCGAATCTACGATTTTTATAACGAGAACTACTTGACGAACTATCACCTAAAGGACGAAACCCTTTTTGTTACCATCCGCTGTCTCGACGCAAGCCCTTTTTTACTTCGAACGCTTTTGGAAAAGAGCTACGGTTCGGTCTTTTTCAGCGCTACGATGTATCCGATCGAATACTACAAGACGCTTTTGACCCGGGGCCACGGTGAAACGCTGAAAATCCGTTCACCCTTCGAACCCAGTCATCTAAAACTCGCGATCATGCATCGTATCTCGACGCGCTACGTCGATCGCAGACAATCCCTATCCGACGTCACAAAAACGATTCTGACCGTCATCGCAGCGAAAACCGGCAACTACATCGCCTTCTTTCCCTCCTATGCCTATCTGAACCTCGTCGATCAGGAACTCATGGGAAAGACGCACGGCGAACTCATCGTTCAAAAACCTTCGATGCAATCCCTTCTGCGTGACGAAACGATCGAACGCTTCAAACGAACCGACGGCAAGACTCGTATCGCGCTTTTCGTTATGGGGGGGATTTTCTCAGAAGGAATCGACTACATCGGCGACATGCTTTCCGGCGTAATCGTCGTCGGCGTCGGTCTTCCGATGATCAACAAGGAAAACGATCAACTGCTCGAGTACTATGAACGAAGCTTTGAGCGTGGCTTCGATTACGCCTACACGTATCCCGGCATGAACAAGGTCATTCAAGCCGTTGGACGCGTCATACGAACGAAAACGGATCGGGGCGTTGCTGTTCTGATCGATGATCGTTTCCGAAAATCACTTTATCATAAACTCTTCCCACCGGAGTGGAAAGAGCGCGTTTTCGCGAGAAACCACGAAGACCTTGGCATCCTATTGAAACGATTTTGGGACGACGTGTAGCGTCGTCCTTTTTTCATGTCTCATAGAGCGCATAGCCATTGCTGAAAAACACATATCCCGTCATGATTGACAAGCCGATCAGACTTACAACGAGGACGCCAATTGCCGAAGGATAACTGCGATCCCATCCCGCCTGGGAAAGGTGTTTGACGAGTATTCCCGCGTAAGCCCAAATAAATACGAGTCCGTAGGCTACATGCTTTAAGCGGAAGAGCACGAGCAAACCAACAAGAAGACCGATGAAAAGAATCAAAACGAGCCAGGTGACTTCAGCGATTCCAAACCCCGAAAAACCGATCTTTTTAAGAAGAACGGTAATATTCGCGATCAAGGCGATCGAGAGCCAACCGAAATATGTGCTAAAAGCGATTCTGGCAAGACTTCCTCCCACCTCAGCATAACTGAGCGCGAACCCGACGACGACCAACAAAGCGATCATGATCAATACGGACAACACGATCGAATCATGATGCCAAGCGAGCAACCAGGAAACATTTAGGATCGAACTGACCGCGAAAAGCCCGATCAAAATCTTGAATGCCGAATCCATAACGACACTCTCTTTCGCAATGAGCACGTGCATGACGAATCCACCCAAAAGCAAATAGATGACTCCCCAGATGCCGAACGTAAATCCTGTTGGGGTAAACAGGTTCGGATAATCGGCGGAAACATCTCCCGTCGTTTTCCCGCCGAACGGCAAAACATTGGCCAGTCCGTTCATAAGCACCATAAACACATAGAACAAAATCGCGCTTGCCTTGATCAAAAGAGCCATATCCATTCCTCCTTTAAACTTTCGATTTTCGATCTTTAATATGATCTAAGAACCGGGAAACATCCTCTTGTGTCATCGCTTCGATCGGTCGATCGTCGCGGACGAGAAGCGAATGATCGTAATCCTGATCGAGATATCGTTTGAATCCCGGTTGATTGAACCAGAAGTAAATGCCCCATTCGCGAAAACTCCATGCCTTTTCAAAAGGATTGATCTCATAGTCGACATAGATCATCTTTTGACCCGAGACGACGAAGTTCGTCGGAAAATAGTCGATCGTAAACCCCGCTTCCTCGATCGCATCGATCGTCGGTAGAAAACGCCTGTAAAGATCCCTGCGGATCTTTCCATCGGCGATCAGGCGAGCGAGCGTATCGCCCTTGATATAATCCTTGATCAGATACTGTCTTTCAAGATCGTAATCGACGAGTTTTGGTAATAACAAATCGAACATCCTAAGTTTTTCATAGGCTCTAATCTCATCTTCAACGACGAACGTATGACCGTTCAGGTAAGGCTTCATATGCATCTTTTTATAGACATAAAACCGACCGTTCTTTTGAACGAGGTAGGAATGGGCGGATTTTCCTTTTCCAAGATGTGCGATATAAGCATATCCGGGCGGACACGATATGGCCATATATAGATCAACTTCCTTTGTCGACTATGTGATGAATTCATTGCTCGATCGACCGTGATCGATACACCCTATTCTATCACGTCAATACCACATGTGACAATCACCAAAAGATTGACTCTACGATGCCCCGATATAAAAAAGGAAGAAGTTCCCCCCCGAGAACTTCTTCTGCCTCGATTGTATCACGAACGACTTATGAATCAAGCGAACTCCGCGCTTTGCGTAGTGACTTCACGAAATGCGGAGCACTTCCTCATCCGATCTTCGTTTTTCTTGAACCATCGGCATCTGCAAGATAGAGCTCATATTGCGCAGCGTTTCGTTTGTTCATATGGAGTAGAAGCGCGGATAACATAAAATTAGCCAAGGAGAGTGTCGCCAAAATCGCGAGCAGCGGCATAGGGTCATCATAGGGTCTACTGATGGATATGACCCAGGATACGAAAACAAAGAAGAATCCGTTCATGCTTGCTGCAATATAAAACCGGGCAATGTAAAATTGTTCCCCAGCTTGGAAAAAAGAGATGACCTTTCTCATTTTGGCGTGAGTAAACTCCATCGCGAACAGATAGATGTACAAAGCGAACAGAAAGACGAAAGACAAGTAGATGAAGTCCCCGTGCGTTTCCTCGATATGCATGCGAAAAAAGGTTTGCGTGAACAGGATGGTTGTAATCCCAAATGCCATATTCAACGTCAGAAAAACGAGATTTTCGATGCGCGCGATCAAAATCTTTTTTGGGCTCCAGTCGATCTCGAAATAGAGACGATCGTTATTCTTGTAGTGGATCGTTCGCAGTGAATCCTGTGGTGTAAACATTTGAACCGTCCGAACCGCCAGATATGAAAGCCATAGAAAAAAGGTAGCGACGAGCATATACGGTGAACCCGTAAAATTCACTCCATACGTCATGAAAACCGAAACGATAAAAAGCACGCGTCGAACCGTATGCTTCTCGTCCGCGCTCGGAAAAGGAGCAAAGAGAACCGACATGTAGAAATCTTCGTCTTTCTTTGGTAAAAACATGCTTTTGCTGGGAAAGAGAAAATAGTCCGCTGTGACATCAAACAACTGCGCAAGCCTTTTTAGGTCCTCATAGCTCGGTTGACGGACATCCGTCTCCCAACCGCTGATCGCAGACGGGCTTACATTCATGCGTAAAGCGAGCTCTTTTTGTGTCAAGCGATGTTCTTGTCGAATGCGTCTCAATTGGCTTCCCGGTGTCTTTTGATCCAATGCATCGCACCCCCGATTCACTTACCATTATAACCATCCGAAAACCATAAAGCAATCCCAATCGAGCAACCACGATATGCAAAAACGACATCGTTGTTGCGGATCGGTCATAGACAGAAAACGAAATCGCAAGAAGCGCCATGATACATGGTATAATGGTCATGATAAAGGAGTTGTTCGCACATGAAGATCATCGAAGCCTTTCAACACGAATTCGATGTCGTCGGAGTCATGGCGACCTCGCATTTTCTTAAAGCGGAAAGGGCCTGCAAAAGAGACGTTCCTGATGTAGAATATCCGATGACTGTCGTTGTCGGCCTCGCATATCCCATGCGAAAAATCGCCCCCGCGAAAACACATGTCGTGCCTTCCTTTTATACGTTTGGACAGGACTATCATGTCGTTCTAAAAAACCGCATAAAACGCGTCATGAAGGGGTTTCCTTATTCATATGATTTCGGCGTAGACAACCATCCACACGATGAAAGACTCGCTGCGAAACTCGCGGGAATCGGTTTTATCGGTAAGAACCAACTCCTGATCAATCCGGACTACGGGTCCTATCTTTTTCTGGGGATCGTCTTTATCGATCTTCCTTTCGAAACATCTTATACCCTTGAAGTCGACGACTCGTGCGGTAACTGTACCCGCTGCATCGATGCCTGCCCAACCGGCGCACTTTTTGCAGGAGGTTATGCGGTCGAGCGCTGTATCAGTGCCTACAATCAGTCGAAAAAACCGCTCTCGGACACAGAAATCGCTTTGAACTCGTCTTTGTTCGGGTGCGATATTTGCCAGATCGTATGTCCGAAAAACGTAAACAAAGGCATGAAAATCCATCCCGAATTCGAACTGACCGGAAAAGAGCGCATACCCATCGACGTGCTCTTTCAAAGCTCGAATGCAGCCTTCAAAGAAGCCTATGGCGACATGGCTTATGCCTGGCGCGGTAAAACCGTACTGATGCGTAACGCCTTGACGCTTTTATGGCAAAAGAACGACCGATCGTATAATGCCCTGATCGAGGCTTCGATCAAGAACGTCACGGCAACCTGGTATAAGGATACGGCCCGTCGAATTTTAAAGAAGCTCGAAGATCATGATTCGTGCGACTTAAGTGATCGGTCAGGCAGCTGATCCAGTCTTGCAAAAAACGTTTTCCAAAACATGCCCAGTCGTAGGATCGAACGTGTTCGATCCTATGACTTTTTTTGTTGCAATATGAGGATGAATGATTGGATTCCAAATCTTTGTCAAACATACAATCATCATTCGTTGCCGCTTTTTCATCACTGCCTTATGGTCTAAAAAAACTCGATCACGGCATGCTGGATTTCACATCCAAAGCTAGAACAAATGTGAGATAAATCTCACTTGGGGCGATTAACATCGCCTTTTCTTTTTAACCCAAATCCTGTATCCTATATCTATGAACGCACCCTATGCTAGCCAGGATCGATTCAAGGATCTTTTGCTGATCGCCGCGGCTTCCGGCAAAACCGTCTAGGAAAACGAAATTGCCAAACTGAACAACCTGCCCGATGCTCGTAAACGTGAAGGAAAGCATCGAATCCAGGACATTTTCAGAGCTTTTTGGCCTGAATTTGAAACGATATACAAAGACAAACTGAGAGCGGCAATCATCTCGAATGTCCGGCGTATGCTCGATTGCCGGGACTTAAGCAAAGGCGATCTCTTCTACGAATGTCCGAACTGTGACAACTACCATTTGGTGGGACTCTCTTGTCATTCCCGGTTTTGTCCGAACTGCAGTCAGAAGTACCGACAACAACGTGTAATCGAAATTCAAAAAAAACTTCATTTTGTACCTCACCGTCATTTCGTCTTCACCATCGCCAAGGAACTCAGGAAATATTTCCGGCTCCACAGATCTCTTTCCAAGGTCCTCTTTGATGCCGTAAACCTTTCATTGACCGACTTGGTCCAAAAATCCAAGCATGCGAAGAAGATGGATAGACGACCTGGTTTTATCTCTTTCCTTCACACCTACGAAAGGGATATGAAATTCAATCCTCATATCCATGTTTTAGTCGCCGAACAAACCCTCGACAAAGAGGGAAACAGTCAAACGTTCTCCTATTTCCATTTTGCAAGACTTAGGCGTTTCTTCCAATTGGCACTTTTAAATCACATGTCCGATTGTCTGTAGTCTCATGGAGACAAAGCCCTCTATAAGGAGTTCCAAGGACTTCGCACATACCTTGTCAAAATATATGACAAGGGATTCTACATGCATGGTCCTGGAAACAAAGGCGAAGACTCAAAAGTCAAAACCAAAGAAATCTCCGCATACATCGCCCGCTATGCGTCCCATCCTGCCATCAGTGAAAGCAGAATCATCGATGTCGACTATGAAACCAAAAAGGTCACTTGGTACTACGCTCCCCACGAGGATGACGGCCTCGAGGAAGAAGACAAGAAGATGGGAAGACAAATCATCACCGAGGATGCCTTTGATTTCATCAAGCGTCTCATCATCCATATTCCCGACAAGCATTTCCATCTCATCAGATATTACGGATTCTATTCGAACAGGACATCCCGCAGCGTTTCTTCCGAGGATCTTATGGAAGACGTGTCCTCCATTCAAAAACAGCGAGTCGCTCTCAAATGGCGATTTATGATTAAGAAAACATTTGGTTTCGATCCGGTTCAATGTGCCTGTGGGCACATCATGAAGTTTAACCTCGACCTCTCACATCTACCTTCGAAAGGAGATCCATAACATGCCAAACATCGATACTGTCATTAGAAAACCCATCTCGATGGAAGAGAAAAAAATATCGTTACGACGACGCCATGAGTGATCCGTTCTATCTCGGTCTCAGACCGAATCGAGAAACGTTTCTGGCGTCTGAGATCTATGATGATTATGTCCGTTTCAAGTGTCTGAAGTGCGGTTACGAACAAGATGTCGAGTTCGAGGAAATCCAGTGGTTGCTTGAGGACAACGACCACGATAGTTTCAGAACGTATTGTCAAGAATGTAACAGACCTCAATGGGTTCCCATTGATCTATACAAGAAACTGAAGAAGTAAATTCAGGGTCATCATTAGAACGAGTAGCCCTCGGTATCGGGGGATTTTTGGTTTGAGATCGATGAAAGTAGGTTCTTTTGATTTGTGTAGAATTTCCTATCTGATAAAAAAAGGACCGCGCGGTCCCTTTAGTACTTGGTTTGAACGACCCTAAGAAGTGATGCTCCGTATCGGTCGACTTTGATCAGGAGCATGCGCCCTTGATAGTTGAACCCGAAA
>CAYUIK010000004.1:0-16150 GCA_964444805.1 uncultured Acholeplasmataceae bacterium
TCGAAGGCCTCGATCACGACTTCGATGTCGTAATTGCTCGAATACCAGTTGCGATCCTGAATCGTATACTCGATCGTATATGTGCCCGCCTCGATATCGAACTGATCGCTCGCTTCAATGTTTAGGTCGTCCAAATCGAGATCCTCAAGTTCGAGATCACAACCGGACAAGACACTCATAAAAACCATGGCAAATAACCACATCAATAGGCGGAACGGATTCATTTTTTTCCGTAGAAACGACGGATAGAAAAACACGCGGCACGCTCTCCTTCGTATGGCTGAAATCGGACTATTTTATTTTCTATGCACGTTAAATCCAAAAAAACGCGTGTGTCTGCGCGCTTTTCGCTGATGTGTGATCACACATCCAAATCGAAGTGACGGATCAAATAGCGGGCAACGCCATCCTCATGATTTGCGTGTGTCGTGATGTCATTGGCTGCGGCAATAGCCTCGTCACAACCGTTTTTCATGGCGACACCGAGATGTGCGTCACGAAGCATCTCG
The DNA here is from genome assembly GCA_964444805.1 of uncultured Acholeplasmataceae bacterium. Lineage (GTDB taxonomy): Bacteria > Bacillota_I > Bacilli_A > Acholeplasmatales > Acholeplasmataceae > RECG01. The sequence goes on from CAYUIK010000004.1 coordinate 510, forward strand.
ACATCATTCACGCCGTCACCGAAGGCGATGACCTGGTTCTTGTCAAGGCCGAAATGCTCGATCAGATAGGAAATCGCCGAGGATTTCGAGACGTGTTTCAAATAGACCTCGTAGACCGCGTGACGGTGATCGACGCCCCAAAGGCGATAGGAAAGTGTTTTCTGGTGTTTTTCGTCGATGTATGCCTCAAAGAGATCCTGTTTACCCGCTTTGATCAGAAAAACGATGCCCATCGGTTCGATCGTTAACTCGGTAAAGGGCTTTTCAACGACCTCACGGTCTTCAACCCCACTAAAAAAGGCTTGAAGACGGGCGTCATATCGATAGGCGTAGACGATGTCGTCAACGCTAAAAAATGCCGATGAAATAACAGGCTCCGCGAATCGGAACAGATCATGGACGACATCGATCGGGATATAGGTACGTTGTTTCGGGAACGCGCGATTCATCGGATTTTGGATCGATCCGCCGTTATCGGTAATCAAAGGCGTATCGAGTGCGAGTTCGACATATTTCGGATAAGCACCGCTAAAGGGCCTTCCCGTCGCGATGACGACGATATGTCCGGCAGCAATCAGTCTTCTGATGACGTATTTACTGCGATCCGAGATCTCGCTCTGGTCGTTTAGAAGTGAACCATCGAGGTCCAATACGATCATGTGTTGCATATAAACCACCTCAACTCCGATTATCTCATAAATGGCGCGGTTTTGAAAGGAAAAGCAGTCCAATTTACCGAATCCTGACGTGAAAAAGCGAAAGTCATCACCCGATTTGAGCAAAAGACCCATGTCAGGTGTTCGCCAAACATTCATTACATGGTATAATACTTAAATGAAAAGGAGGTGCCGCTCATGTTGATTGATCTTTCCATCGGACCGCTCGAACTCGATTACGGAATCATCGTTAGTTTCTTACTTGGCATCTCTTTTGGCTTCATCCTCCTCGTGATGATCTACATTTATGCCGTCATAAGAAGCATGAACAAGAAACTGAAATATCGGAAAGCCGACGAAGTCGACATCGATGAACAGGAAATCAAGTGGTTGATCGATGATGCCAAGGCGCAATTCAAGGACAAGGAAACACGAAACGAAGTCGGTTTCATCAAATACCTCGGGAACGTATCGGGTGAACTATCATCCGATATCGCAAAAAAGTTCTATCCCGAATCGAAGTACCCCTATTTCGAACTCACGATCGATGAGACGCTCCATTTGAACCACTACATTACCAACCGGATCGATGAGATCTTATCGAGCAAGCTTTTCAAGCTCTTTCGCGGCATGACGCTCAGACGGATCATCGAACTGAATGAAGCGAAAGAAAACATCGAGAACAACCCGATCGTTCAGGCCGCCAAAAAGTATCGCTTCGCCGAAGTCGCCAAGACGACGGTCGCGGTATTGAACGCCACCAATCCCTTTTACTGGGCCCGAAAAGGCGTATCGAAAATGTCCACGCATGCGATCATGATGAAGATCGGGCTCGCGATTATCACGATCACGGGCGAGGAAACCTACAAGATCTACAGCAAGAAGGTTTTCGATGAAGACCGTACGCTTGACGCCGGCGTCGATGCGATCTATGATGACATTACCAAGTCCCTGAGTAAGGATGATGATTCATGAAAAAGAAGAGAAACAACGAAATCGACATTCCAACCGAAAAGGAACCCTTTCGCATCTTTCAGTTCGTCAAGATCGAAGGAATCCGAAATAAGCGTACTTACGAGAAGACGCACTTCGTATCACCGATCTGGGGTACGCGCGTCAAGGACGTCGTGGCGATCCCTTATACCGCCAAAAATACCGGCGATACGACGAGACGTTTCGACGCCTTTCGAACGAAAGCGAAGCTGACAGAACAAGAAGCGATCGAAAAGTATGGGAACAAGTACTACGAATTCACCAATATCCTGACGGAGAACGCCCGGCGCACATTTTTCGGTGACCAAGGCATCATCGAGGATTTCGATCAAGATAAAAGAAAGACCGAAAAGAAGCCGACGTTTATCGCGCCCATCGTGAAAAAGCGAAACGAGACGAAGGACGATCAGCCCGTTTTCCCGGAACCCCGGTCCAAACCGGTCGCCCACGTCGAACCGGTTAAAAACGATTCTTTAGCAGACGAGCCTGAAAAAGCGCTCGACCAAACCGTTTATGAACCGAAGGAAGACGAACCGAAAATCGAAACATTCCAGCGCGAGGACAACCAGCCAAAACCGGTCTTTCGCTCGGCCTTTACCACAGAACATGCAAACTTTGTTGAGAACGTCCGACAACCGGAATCAGCGGATTACCGCTTGCCGAATGTCGGGATGTTTTCCAAAAAGGAACGCGACTTGAATGAAAAACCGGCGTGGCTGATCGAACAGATCGAAGCCATCGATAAGACGCTCGACCAATTCGGCGTCGAAGGACACGTCAGTTCCAGTAAAAAGGGTCCGACCGTGACGCGCTATGAGATCGCGCTCGATCCCGGTGTCAACGTCCGGCGCGTCGTCAACATTCGCGACAACCTGATGATGAGTCTGTCATCGAAAGCGCTCCGGATCGAAGCACCGATTCCCGGGAAACCGTATGTCGGTCTCGAAGTTCCCAATGTCGAACCGGAGATCGTGGCTTTCGGTAACGTCGTCGATACCGATGCATTTTTGAAGGACCACAGGCATCCGCTCAAGATCGCCTTAGGGATCGACATCGACGGTGAATCCATTTATCTCGACATCGCATCCATGCCGCACGGGCTTATCGCCGGCGCGACCAACAGCGGGAAAAGCGTCTGCATCAATACCGTGCTCGCCAGTCTTTTGCTCAAGAACACGCCGCAGGATCTCAGGCTCATTCTGATCGACCCGAAAATGGTTGAACTCACGCCCTATAACGACCTTCCCCACCTGATCACGCCGGTCATTACCGATGCCAAGGTCGCCGCGGCTGCCCTGGCCTGGGTCGTATCCGAAATGGAGAAACGCTATCAGGTGTTCGCCGCTTCACGGACGCGGGATATCAATGCCTATAACGAACAGATCCGGCGGGGCCTGAGCGAAGAGAAAAAGATGCCGTTCATCGTCATCATCATCGACGAACTCGCGGATCTCATGATGGTCGCGCCGCACGACGTCGAGGATGCGATCCAACGGATCACGCAAAAAGCGCGTGCCGCAGGCATCCATCTGATCGTCGCGACCCAACGTCCGACGACGGATGTCGTCAAGGGTACGATCAAGTCCAACATTCCCGTCCGTATCGCATTCCACGTCGCTTCCTATGTCGATTCGACGACGATCCTAGACGGTTCCGGTGCGGAAAACCTGCTCGGGAAAGGCGATATGCTCCTCAAGAAAAATGAAAGACCCCACCGCCTCCAGGGCGCATACATCTCGGATCGCGAGATCGACCGGCTGACCGACCATATCCGCAGCCAGCAGGCAACCGATTATGTTTTCGGTCACGAGGATCTCAAGCGTAAAGCCGGCTTTGATATCAATGACATCGACGACCTCTTTGAAGACGTCGCCTATTTCGTCGTGCGCAACGGCAGTGCGTCGATCAACAGCATCCAAAAGGAATTCGAGATCGGGTTCAATCGCGCCCAAAAGCTCGTAGAAATGCTCGAATACTACGACATCGTCGCCGGAAGTTCCGGGACAAAAGCGCGCGAAGTGCTCTTGAATATCATCCAGCTCAACGAGATGTTCAACCGCGACGACGAGGTTTGAGTATGCGAAAAAAGGGTTCGAAAAGACAACTTCTCATCCTCGGTCTGTTCACTGTAATCTTTCTCATTTTCTGGGTCTTTGACGTATCGAGATTACGCTTTACCTGGGGGATTTTCGCTTTCATCACGGGCATAGTGATCGCCCTTGTTTCCCTCTGGCTTGTCCAGGAAAGAAAGCGCAGCAAGACATCCGTTTCCGAAGACTTCACGGACTGGCTTTCTTTCCTCGGAAAATCGCTCATGGTCATCGCGATCGTCTTCACGTTTTTTCTCTTTCCCTCTTCCGTTCACGGCATTTCCATGCGCGATACGCTTTCGACCAATGACCGGCTTCTGATCTATCACTTCAACTATGAGGTCAAGCGAAACGACATCGTGATCGTGCGTGTTCCTTCGCTCATCCAAGGCGAACGATTTCTCGTCAAACGGATCCTGATCATGCCGGGCGACCACGTCGCTTTTTCGTCTTTCGACGACTCCTCCAATTATCGGATCGAAGTCAATGGCAGGGAGCTCACCGCTCCCGATGGCACCTATTATGTCCTCGAGGACTGGCAACGCTGTAAGCTTTTAGGTGCTTCGATCGCTGCCGACGGCTATGTCCGAAACGACAACTATTTCGCCTTTGGCGACAACCCCGAACATTCGACCGATAGTCGCTATTACGGTGCGTTTTCCCAGGAAGATATCATTGGAAAAGCGATCTGGCAGTACTGGCCACCAGGAGGCCTCTCATGAAAGAAAAGCACATTCAATGGTTTCCGGGACACATGTTCAAGTCGCTCCGGGAAATCCGGGAGCGCATCGCTTTGATGGATCTCGTCTGCATCCTGCTCGATGCCCGCCTGCCCGCATCGAGCATGAATCCGGAGATCATCCGCATCGTCAAGGATCGCCCCGTACTGATCCTTTTGAACAAGATGGATCTGGCTGATCCCAACCAAACAAGGATCTGGAAGAAAACCTATGAAAACTCGGGCTATTTCGTGTTGGAGATCGATGCCTCGAGTGGAAAAAACGTTGCAAAAATCGAGAAGATCGCTGCCGGCATCCTGAAAGACAAGCGGGCGAAGACGATCAAGAAAGGCCTTAAAAACAAACCGATCCGGACGATGATCCTGGGCATCCCGAACGTCGGGAAATCCACGTTGATCAACCGTCTCGTCCAAAAGAACGCGACCAAGACGGCGAACAGACCGGGGGTAACCCGAGCCCAACAATGGGTTCACATCAACGAACAATTCGAACTCCTCGATACGCCCGGTGTTCTTTGGCCCAAATTCGACGAGTCTAAGGTCGGTTATCATCTCGCCATCACAGGCGCGATCAAAGATGGCATTTTACCGATCGATGAGGTTGCCATCTACGCCCTATCCTTTTTGCGGGAACACTACCCCAAGCGACTTTTCGAGCGGTACGGTATGCCGGAAATCATGGAACGCGAAATCGACATGCTCAACTGGATCGGGGAAATGCGAAAGTGCTACCTGAATCAACACGAGATCGATTATGAGCGCGTCTATCACATCGTCTTGACCGACATCCGCAAAAACAAGTTGGGAGGACTCACCTTTGATCGACCTCTATCTTCATGAAAACGAACTAAAAGCTCTGGGCTACAAGCAGATCGCCGGCATCGATGAAGCCGGGCGCGGCCCCCTCGCCGGTCCCGTCGTCGCCGCTGCCGTCATCTTGCGACCGGGCGTTACGTTTCGATACGTCAATGATTCCAAAAAACTGAGCGAGAAACAGCGAAACCTCGCTTTAGAAGAAATTAAAGAACACGCCCTTTCCATCAAAATCGCCCTTGTCTCGGTCGATGAGATCGACCGCATCAACATTTATCGGGCGACCAAGTTGGCCATGCAAAGCGCGATCGAAGGATTACCTTTGACACCGGACTTTCTGCTGATCGACGCGATGCCGATCGAGCTCACGATCCCGCAACGAAACATCATCAAGGGCGATACCCTTTCCATCAGTATCGCCGCCGCATCGATCGTCGCCAAGACGACCAGGGATCAATATATGCGGGAAATGGACGGACTCTTTCCCCAATACGGCTTTCGCGACCACAAGGGCTATGGGACAAAGAAACACATCGAGGCGATCCGTCAATACGGAATCACCCCGATCCACCGGAAAACCTTCCGTCCCGTCAAGGATATGCTTTAAGAGGAGTCGTTCGTACTCCTTTTTTGTAGTAATCACGCCTTTCTCCCACTAGGATATAAGTGAAAAAGGTATATATTTAACAAATATATAGGTTTCAACGCGCATCCGAAACACTTGACAAACCGGAAATTGACACTATAATGGATATGAAAATGGAGGGTTATGCATGGACAAGAAACTCATCATCGTCGAATCACCAGCCAAATCGAAGACGATCAGCTCCTATGTTGGTGGTGACGTCCTCGTTTTGTCGTCGAAAGGACATATTCGCGATCTCGCGATTTCCGGCGTCGACGGTCTCGGTCTCGACATCGAAAACGACTACGAACCGAAATACGTCGCGATTCGGGGAAAACAAAAGATCATCAGCGAACTGAAAAAGAAAAGCAAAGGACGAGACGTCCTGATCGCGACCGACTCCGACCGTGAAGGCGAGGCGATCGGTTGGCATTTAGCCCGCGTCCTCGACCTCGACCCGAAGGATTCCAATCGGATCGTTTTTCGCGAAATCACGAAACCGGCGATTACCGAAGCGCTCAAGCATCCCCGTCCGATCGACCAGGATCTCGTGAATTCGCAGGAAGCCAGACGCATCCTCGATCGCATCATCGGTTTCAAACTGTCCAAACTGCTCCAATCGAAGATCAAGTCGAAGTCGGCGGGTCGCGTGCAAAGCGTCGCTTTGAAACTCATCGTCGACCTCGAGAAAACGATCGAAGCCTTCGTTCCCGAAACCTATTACGAGATCGAAGCGCACTTCCCGGATTTCAAGGCCGACTACGTCATTCCCAAGAAAAAGCGTTTATCCAAGGAACGAGCCGATGCGATCGTTAGCGAATCGAAAAATCCTTTCGTCGTCAAAACGATCGACGTCAAGGAAAGCAAGCGCCAACCCAAACAGCCTTTCATCACCTCGACGATGCAGCAGGACGCCATCAACAACTTGAGCATGAGCTCATCCCGGGTCATGATGCTCGCCCAAGCCCTCTATGAAGGGAAAGAGATCCACGGTGAGATCATTGGTCTGATCACGTACATGAGAACCGATTCCACCCGGCTATCCCTGCCTTTCGTCAAGGAAACGCAAACCCATATCGAACAGACGTATGGTAAGGAATACAAGGGGCATTACCGCGCACCCAAAAAGGGCAACGCTCAGGACGCCCACGAGGCGATTCGTCCGACGGACATCGCCTTGACACCGGAACAGGTCGCTCCCTATCTCGCGAAAGACGAACTGAAACTCTACGACCGCATCTATAAACGGACCGTCGCGAGCCTGATGGCGCCGGCGATCTTCGATGTCAAGAAAATCACGCTCGAATCACACGGACACAAATACCTGGTCGAAGGGATACAAGAAAAGTTTCCCGGTCACTTGAAGGCGTTTACCGACAAGAAGACCAAGGACAAGCTCCTACCCGATCTGGCGGTTGACGCGGCGCTTGACGCGAACAAGGTCGAAGCGCTCGAAAAGGTCACGACACCGCCGACGCGCTACAGCGAAGCGACTCTGATCAAGGATCTCGAATCGCTTGGCATCGGCAGGCCGTCGACCTACGCCCAGATCATTAAAACGCTTAGACAACGCAATTACGTCGAACTCATTGAAAAACGGTTCAAACCGACCGAACAGGGTCGTTTAACCTCGGAACAGCTCGATCTTTTCTTCCAGGAGATCATCAATGTCGGATACACCGAAAAAATGGAAAAAGACCTCGATCATATCGCCCTAGGCAAAGAAGATCGCGTCAAACTGATCGATGACTTCTACAAGCGCTTTACGCCGATGGTCGAAAACGCCCAGGAAAAGATGGTCAAGATCCAACCGAAGATGACCGATGAGCTGTGCCCCAAGTGTGGGAAACCTCTCGTCGTCCGCAAGAGCAAATATGGCGAGTTCATCGCCTGTAGCGGTTTTCCCAAGTGCAAATACATCAAAAAAGATGATGAATAGACCTGTTTTCCTTTAAATCCGCACGGCCTTTTTGAATGCATACGAAAAGGCCTTTTCTTCGCAAACATCACGAACTGTGATATAATAAACGTTGAACCAAGAGAGGACGTGTCGACGTGAAAACCTTCAAACACAAACCGATTACACTATTCGGCGAAACCAAAAAACGCGGTGATATCGCCCCCGATTTTCGCGCCTTGAACAACAAGGGCGAATTCATGAGCCTAAGCGACTTCAAAGCACGCTACATTATCATCAATGTCGTACCATCGCTCGATACGACGGTCTGTGACCGTCAGACGAGAACGGTCAATACCGAACTTCTGGAACGCGACGATCTGACCGTGCTGACCATCAGCAACGACCTGCCCTATGCGCAAGCGCGTTGGTGTGGGAATGCCGGACTGAAAAACGTCATTACGTTAAGTGACTACCTCGAATTCGATTTCGGCAAGAAATACGGAACACTGATCAAGGAATACAAGCTGCTCGCGAGAAGCATCTTCGTTTTAAACGAAAAGCGCGAGATCATCTACCTCGAATATGTCGACGAGATGAGCCAGCATCTGAACTACGACGAACTCATCGCCTTCGTCAGGGACATGCCGAAGGATTAGTTCTGCGCTAAAAAAAGGGGATTGCCATGGGACTGTTCAAGCGCCTGTTTTCGCGTAAACCGAAAAATGAACGCTACCAACTCGGACTTCACAAGAGCAAAGAGAATCTGTCGAGTCTAAAACGCATACTCGAAACATCCGAAACGATCGACGACGAGCTCTTCGACGCTCTAGAAGACCTTTTCATTCAAGCCGACATCGGTGTCGATGCCGTCATCGACTTCATCGGGATGTTGCGTGCGGATGTTTCGAACAAGGAAATCACGGATCCGAACGACCTGGCCGAAATCATCGTCGACCGGATGTTCGAGATCTATCTCAAGGGTGAATTCGTCGAAACGGACCTCGTCTATGAAGAGAACAAGACGAACGTCTACCTCTTTGTCGGCGTCAATGGCGTCGGCAAGACCACGTCGATCGGGAAACTCGCCCAAACGCTAAAAAACGAAGGCAAGAAAGTCATGCTCGTCGCCGGCGACACCTTTCGGGCCGGCGCGATCGAACAACTCGTCCTCTGGGGCGAACGCAGTAAGACCTACGTCCACACGAAACCGGCCGGTTCCGATCCTTCGAGCGTCATCTACGAAGCACTCGAGATCGCCAAAAGGGATCATTACGACGTCGTGCTCTGCGATACCGCCGGCAGACTTCAGACCAAGAAGAACCTCATGGCCGAACTCGCGAAAATGCATCGCGTGATCGAACGGTCGCTCCCGGGAGCGCCCCAGGAAACGTTGCTCGTCATCGATGCTACGACCGGACAAAACGGCATGCGTCAAGCCGAAGTGTTCAAAGAGGCGACGAACGTAACGGGCGTCATCCTGACGAAGCTCGACGGTACCGCCAAGGGCGGCATCGTCCTCGCCATTCGCCACGCTTACGACTTGCCGATCAAATATGTCGGACTCGGTGAAAAGATCGACGACCTCGTCGTCTTCGACATCGAAGCCTATATTTACGGCCTCTTTCGCGACTTTTTCAAGGAGGCATGACAGTGGAAACACACGAAATCAAAGAGAGACTCAACCGGTTGTTCGTACTATACGAACCGCTTTTCACAAAAAAACAGATCGACTATTTCAAGGCGTATTATTACGACGACTATTCGCTCAATGAAATCGCCGAACTCCACGACGTGAGCCGTAACGCGGTCCATGACCAACTCAAGCGCGTACGGGAACAACTCGAGCAATTCGAAGCGAAGCTCTCGCTTCTGAAACTTCGCGACAAGAGGCTCGAACTCTACGAAAAGCTCGAACGTGACAACGATCGGAAGTCCATCGAAGAACTCAGAAAGTTGGATGAATGACATGACGGAAAACAACTTGAGCTCACGCTTGCAAATGGCGGTACGCCGTTTGTCGGGACGGGGCTTTTTAACGGAAAAAGACATCGATGAGATGATGCGGGAAATCAGACTCTCCCTCCTCGAGGCGGACGTCAATTTCAAAGTCGTCAAAACCTTTGTCAAAAACATAAAAGAACAGGCCTTAGGCGAAAAGATCATGAAAGGGCTCAACCCCGGCCAACAAGTCGTCAAGGTCGTCCACGACGAGCTCAAGCGCGTCATGGGCGACAAGGCGGAGTCGATCCACTACAGCTCAAGCGGTTTGACGACGCTCATGACCATCGGGTTGCAGGGTTCCGGTAAAACGACCGCGATCGGCAAGCTCGGCGTCTATATCCGCAAGCACGAAAAGAAACGCATTCTTTTCATCGCCGCCGACGTCTATCGACCTGCGGCGATCGACCAGCTGCAAACCATCGGTAAACAGATCGACATCGACGTTTACGAAGAAGGGCTGATCGATGCTCGAAAGATCGTAAGAAGCGGTCTTTCCTACGCGAAAACGAACGGCTATGACGTCGCCATCATCGATACCGCGGGACGACTGCACATCGATGAAGCCATGATGCAGGAATTGATCGACATCAAGGGAATCGCCCATCCGAATGAAATTCTTTTGACCGTCGACGCCATGACCGGTCAGGATGCCGCGAACATCACGAAGAGTTTCCATGATCAGTTGAACGCCACCGGAGCGATTTTGACCAAGCTCGACGGCGACACGCGTGGTGGCGCCGCCCTATCGATTCGCGAAGTGTCGGGCATTCCGATCAAATTCGCTTCGAGCGGCGAGAAACTCGACGCCTTCGAAGTCTTTCACCCGGAACGGATGGCATCGCGTATTCTCGGCATGGGAGACGTTCTTACGCTCGTGGAAAAGGCGAGCGAATCGATCGACGAGGACGAAGCCAAGAACCTCATGGAAAAGCTCATGTCCGATTCGTTCAACTACAACGACCTCATGAAACAGTTCAAGATGATCAAGCGCATGGGCTCGATCAGCAAACTCGTCGGATTTATTCCCGGCATGAACAAATTGAAACAAGCCACATCCGAGATCGACGATAAACAGTTCGACCGCATGGGTGTTCTAATCGGCAGTATGACCGAAGCCGAGCGGAAAGAACCGAAATTAATCGATCAGAGCAGTAAACGCAGACAGCGCATCGCGCGTGGATCCGGCATGTCGGTTGCTGAACTGAATCGGCTTAGAAACGCTTTAGAAACACAAAAAAAGATGATGAAACAGATGATGAAGATGGATGAGAAACAGATCGAGGGCCTCTCCAAAAATCCTTCTTCGGCACTGCCAAGACAGAAACAAAAAAAGGGCAAAGGCAAGGGAAAGGGTCAATTTCGCCGGGGTTGACCCTTTTCATTTATCCACAATAGTCGTGGATAAGTTTGGCTTGTATCTATGATACAATGAACATGAGAAAGAGGTAGAGACATGAAGAAACTCGTACTGATCGACGGAAATTCCATTTTGTTTCGAGCATACTACGCAACCGCATATCCCGGGGCCGAACTGATGAAAACGTCCGAGGGCGTCTATACCAACGCGCTCTTTTCGTTTGTCAACATGTTCGAAAAGATCGCGATGAAAGACGCGCACGTCCTCGTTGCCTTCGATACGAAGGAACCGACCAAAAGGCACGAAGCCTATGACGCATACAAGGCGGGACGCGTCAAGATGCCGGAAGAACTCGCCGTTCAGATCCCGCTCATCCACGAGTATTTAGACCTGATGGGCATCCCCACCTACAGCAAGCCCGGTTACGAAGCGGACGACATTATCGGCACGATGGCCAAAACGGGTCAAAAGGAAGGCTTTTTCGTCGAGATCTATTCGAGTGACCGCGACCTCCTCCAGCTCGTCGATCACAAGATCCGCGTGAATCTCTTGAAAAAGGGCATGAAAGAAGTACACGTCTATGACCCGGACAAACTCTATGATGCCTACGGGCTATCTCCGGAGCAGTTCATCGATCTAAAAGCGTTGATGGGTGATCCTTCGGATAACATTCCCGGAATTCCCGGTGTCGGTGAGAAGACGGCGCTAAAACTATTGAAAACATACAAGACACTCGATGCTCTGCTCGTGCACAAGGACGAGATCGCGGGCAAACTCGGTGAACGCATCCGGGAGCACGTCCACCTCGCCCGACTTTCCCAAAGACTCGTTACGATCGACCTGGACGCCGAGCTCGACCTTTCCCCCTTCGACCTCGCTCAAAAGGATGTCGATAGCAAGGATCTCATCGCCTTCTTTCAGAAAAACGAGCTCCACGGGTTCGTCAAACGCATGGGAACGATCGAACCGACGGAAGAACTCGTCTTCGAGATCATCGATGAGGAATATGAACTCGAAAAGATTTTGCGGTCCGAGCTCGCGCTCCACTTCGAATTCAGTGAGACCAACTATCACAAGGCCGAGCTCTGGGGCGTCGGACTCTCCGACGGAAAAACGAGCTATTTTCTCCCGCCCGAACTCGCCCTTTCATCCCTGCATTTCCAGATGTATCTCAGTGATCCGGACATGATCAAATACGTCTATGACGACAAGGCAACGCGCGTCTTTTTGCAGTGGCAAGACATCACGATCGAAGGGGTCGTCTTCGACCTTTTGATCGCGAGTTACCTGATCAACTCCCACCTCGGCAAGGAAGAGTTCAAGCGCATCGTCTCCCACTTCGACTACGATGACGTCGAATATGATGAACTCGTCTACGGTAAAGGCAAAAAGAAGAAACTTCCCGACCGAAAGATCTACGCCAAACACATCGCGAGCAAGGCCAAAGCGATTGCTGCCTTAAGACCGCGACTCCTCGCGGAACTCAAGGAAAAGGAGCAGTTCGACCTGTTCGAATCGATCGAAATGCCGCTTTCAAGAGCACTTTCCGAGATGGAATTCACCGGGATGAGAATCGATCCGGCTGAACTCGATCGCCAGGGGAAAGACCTCCTTAAACGGATCGACGTCCTCGAAAAAGAGATCATCGAACGCGCCGGAAAACCCTTCAATGTCGGCAGCACCAAACAACTCGGTCAAGTGCTCTTCGAAGACCTCGGGCTCAAAACGGGGAAAAAAACGAAAACAGGATACTCGACCGACGTCGATGTCCTAAACGGCCTTTTGGGCGAACACCCCATCATCGAAAAAATTCTTGACTACCGTCAACTGACCAAACTTTACTCGACCTATATCGAAGGCATCAGACAAAACATGTTTTCTGACGATACCGTCCATACGATCTACCTGCAAGCCTTGACGACGACCGGACGGCTCTCTTCGATCGAACCGAACTTGCAAAACATACCGATTCGGACCGAAGAAGGTCGAAACATCCGAAAATTTTTCAAAGCCAGACCCGGTCACGTTCTGCTCGGATCCGACTATTCCCAGATCGAACTGCGCGTCCTCGCCGACATGGCGAACGTCAAGAAATTGATCGAAGCCTTTAATCAAGGCGCCGACATCCATACCGAGACGGCGAAAAACGTCTTTCACGTCACGGACGTCACGAGCGAACAGCGCCGTGCGGCCAAAGCCGTCAACTTCGGGATCATCTACGGCATCAGTGCTTGGAGTTTGAGCGAAGATATTGGCGTCAGCCAAAGCGAAGCGAAGGATTTCATCGATCGTTACCTCGATCTCTATCCCGAGATCAAGGATTACATGGAAAACATCAAGGCGTTCGCCAAAGAACACGGCTACGTGACGACGCTCATGAACCGAAGACGCTACATTCCCGAACTGAAGTCAAAGGTCTATCAGCAACGCGCCTTTGGTGAACGCACGGCGCTAAACGCGCCGATTCAAGGAAGTGCTGCGGACATTTTGAAACGCGCGATGACCGAGATCCATGCCTACCTCAAACAAAACAACAAGAAGACCCGCATGCTTCTCCAAGTACACGATGAGATCATTTTGGAAGTACCGAACGAAGAAGTCGAAGACATGAAGGACATCATCCCGAAGATGATGAAACGCGCGTACCCGCTTAAAGTCGACCTCGTCTCATCCTGTGACGTCGGCCTATCCTGGTACGACCTCAAATAGGAGTTACGCATGCCCGAACTACCCGAAGTCGAAACGGTCAAAAGAATCCTGTCGGAAAAAGTGACTCAAGAGACGATCAAGGATGTTTTCGTCTACTATGAGCCGATGATCAAAGACGGAAAAAACCGTTTCCAAGACGTCATCGGCCAGACGATCGAAGGTTTCGATCGAATCGGCAAGCACTTGATTTTCCAGCTCTCGCACGCGGTCATGATCGTCCATCTGCGGATGGAAGGAAAGTTCTATATCAAGCATGACGAACCGAAAGAAAAGCACGAACACGTCATCTTCGTTTTTGCCAGTGGAAAAAGTCTACGCTTTCACGACGTCCGTAAATTTGGTACGATCACGCTCAGGACGAAAGCGAACTATCTACTCGTTCCCCCCCTTTCTTTACTCGGCCCGGAACCGAATGACGCCGAACCGCAAGCGCTTCATCGCCTGCTTAAAAGAAAGCACGTCGCGATCAAAACGGCACTCCTCGACCAACACGTCATCGCCGGACTCGGCAACATCTATGTCGATGAGACGCTCTTTCGAAGTGGCATACACCCCTTGAAAAAAACGGATACACTATCGTATCAGGATGTCGAGACCATCTTGAGACAAGCACGTGCCGTGCTCGAAGAAGCCGTTTCGCTCGGAGGTTCCACGGTTCGTTCCTATACGGCCAGTCTCGGTGTGACGGGCCTGTTCCAGACGAAACTCCTGGTTCACATGCGGGAAGGCGAACCGTGCAAGATCTGCCAGCAAACGATTATCAAGATGAAGGTAGGAGGACGAGGAACATATGTCTGTCCCCATTGTCAAGCATAGACCGCTCATCATCGGCTTGACCGGTGGTCTCGCGAGTGGAAAATCCACGGTCGCGAACTATCTCAAAAAAGAGGGTTACGACGTCATCGATGCCGATCGCATCGTCTATGACCTCTATCAGCACGATCGAGACATGCAGCAAGCGATCAAAGACGTTTTCGGTTTTTCCGTCTATGCCCAAAAAGACAAGAGCAAGCTAGCAAGGATCATTTTCAGTGACGAAGAAAAAAGGCGGCAACTAAACGCCATCATTCATCCCCGGGTTTTCGCGCAAATCGAAGACTATAAAGAAAAACACGCGCATGCCGAAGTCATCATCATCGACATGCCGCTTCTGATCGAAGTCGGCTACGACAAGCGCTGTGACGTCACGATTCTCGTCTATGTCAAAAGACGAACACAGATCAGACGTCTCATGAAGCGAGACGGTCTTTCTGAAGAGGAAGCGATCCGTCGGATCGCTACGCAGATGTCGCTCGACAAGAAAAGGCACTATGCCGACTATATCCTTGACAATGAGCGCTCGAAAGAAGAACTCTACCATCAGATCGACTACGTCATGAAAGGGATTTCCGGTCCATGAAAAACACCAGTACGTTCCAAATCCATCGAAATACCGACTTGAGCCGGGCCGATGACAAGGTTCTCTCTTTGCTCTATCAACCGTTGCTGGGACTCGAAGCGTATGCGCTTTATCGCATATTCGGTCATTTGGCCGATCTCGATCAAACGATGACGCACCAGGAACTCTTCGATCTCTACGCACTCAAACAGCAGCCTTTTCTCAAGATGAGAAATCGGCTTGAAGCACTCAATCTGCTCGTCGTCTATCAGAAGGACGATCACTATCGTTACGTGCTCAAACCCCCTTTGAGTGCCAAACAGTTTCTCGTCGATACCGTCCTGGGGAGTTATCTCCAAAGCGAAATCGGTCAGAACAAC
>CAYUIK010000005.1:0-2315 GCA_964444805.1 uncultured Acholeplasmataceae bacterium
CGTATCCGGTGAAGTCATGGGATACGAAAAGCATGTCGATCAAAGCGGCTTAGTCGTCGACTGTCTCATCGTCAAAAACGACAAGAAATACGAAGTCCACGAAGCGATTAAAGAACGAAGCGATGCGGAAATCGATGCTTTGACCAAGAACGATTTCGTCAGGATAATCAAGGATGCCGGTCTCGTCGGACTCGGTGGGAGTGCTTTTCCCACCTATATCAAACTCGCGACGAAAGATCCGATTGACGTCGTCATCGCCAATGGCGTCGAGTGTGAACCACTTCTCATCAGCGACTATGGGCTCATGATGACGAAGCCGAACGAGATCATCGAAGGTCTCATCTACGCGATGAAGGCATCGGGAGCAAAAAAAGGTGTCATCGCGATCAAGAAGAAATATACGGAAATCGCCGAACGACTCGAATTCATGAAAAACGAGTATTCCGACTATGATATTCGTATTGCCAAGGTCGGCAACTATTATCCCCAAGGATGGGAAATTGAGACGATTAAAAGTGCCGTCGGCATATCGATTCCACCGGGAAAACTTTTGTCGAAGTACGGCGTTCTCAATTTCAACGTTTCAACGCTATCGAGCATTTACAACGCGGTCAAATTCGACCTTCCCGTCCTGGAACGTTTTATCACCTTCAGCGGTGACGGTATCCCCAATCGCACGTTCCGCGCACGAATCGGTACGCTGCTCAGCAATCTGATCGATCTCGCCGGAGGCTATGTCGATGAAAATAAGCCCAAAGTACTGATTCTCGGCGGCCCCATGATGGGTACGAACGTGACGCGTGACGATATCGTCATGACGCACACGACGACGAGTCTAATCGTGAAACACGAAGAACCGACCGTCGAAGAACCGTGCGTCCGCTGTGCCTCATGTGTTTATTCTTGTCCGGTGGATATCAAACCGGTACAGATTATGAATGCGTACAAGACAAGAAACAAGGATGCCCTCAAAACGCTTGAAGTCGACAAGTGCATCGAGTGTGGGCTCTGCTCTTATGTATGTCCATCGAAGATTCATTTGACAGAATACATGCGTTTAGGAAAACGCCTGGTAAAGAAATAGGAGGAAATGATGCAAGCAGTCAAACAAACCAGTCCTTACATACGTAAGGCGATCAGCACGAAACGCATGATGACCGACGTCCTAATCGCTTTGATTCCTGTCGTTATGTTTTCGATCTATCGATTCGGCTGGGACGCCGTCATACGGATCGTCGTATCCGTTGTCGTGATGGTCGGTCTTGAAGCACTTGCTTTCGGTATGATGCACGCACCGGAAAAAAACAAGGACACGTTCAAGACGAGACTCAAATCACGCTATCGTGATTATACGATCAACAATGTCATTATTCCGTCGATCAGTGCGATTATATTCGCCTTGATTATTCCGAGTAAATTGCCGATCTATGCGGTTGTCGTTGGTGCGGCATTCGGGATTATCGTCGGCAAGATGCTTTTCGGTGGAACGGGGATGAATATCTTCAACCCTGCCGCCGTCGGACGAATCTTTATCGGTTTGGCACTTTCCGATATGTTTACCGGAAAATACGTCGAAACCGATCTGATCGCCGGAGGAACCGCACTCGCCACGATCAAGGGCGGCCTCGGGTTTCCCCAGGCGCTTCAGAGTTATTCGGTCCTTGACCTTTTTATCGGGAATGTCCCGGGGTCAATGGGTGAAATCAGTGCCGCCGCGATTATCATCGGCGCGGCATACCTTCTCATCAGACGTTCTGCAGACTATCGCGTCATGGTCTCGGCACTCGTGACATTCGTCCTTTTGATGGTCCTTGCCGGGCTTAGAGTCTATCCGGATGATACGTTGAACTTCGTTCTCTATCATGTGTTTGCGGGTGGCTTGTTGTTCGGTGTCGTCTACATGCTCACCGATCCGGTAACATCACCGGTAACCGGACCGGGACGCTATATCTATGGTATGATCGTCGCCGCACTCGTCGTGATTATCCGACTGTTCGGCGCTTATCCCGAGGGAGTTGCTTTCGCGCTTCTCTTTGGGAACATGCTCGTACCTCTAATCGATTTTCCGACGTGGTCGACGAACCGGTACAAACCGACCTTCTTCATCGGATGTGCCCTATCACTGGTCATACTCGGACTGATCGTCTACTTCAGTGCGGGAGGTCTCGTCTAATGAAAAAATTATTTGAAAACGACATCTTTCACTACACGTTCGTCTTAACCGTCGTCGCACTGGCGTGTGGCCTCGTCATTGGCGGCGTCCATGCGATTACGAATCCGATCATCCAGGAAAACGCCATGCGTGAACAGATCGA
>CAYUIK010000006.1:0-3485 GCA_964444805.1 uncultured Acholeplasmataceae bacterium
AGTCGTCATCGGGATTGGCGGATCGTATCTCGGTGCGAAGGCGGGACTTGAGTTTTTGAACATCCCCTTTGAAGATCGCGAACTCGAAGTCCTGTTCGCGGGACACCACATGTCTTCGACCTATCTTTCCAAGCTCCTTACCTATCTGGAAAACAAGACGTTCAGTATTAATGTCATCTCGAAGTCGGGTACGACGACCGAGCCGGCACTCGCTTTCAGATTGCTGAAGAATTTTCTGGAAAAACGACACGGTAAAGAAGACGCCAAGCGTCGGATCTACGCGACGACCGATCGGAAGAAGGGTGCGCTCTATGAGCTCGCCAAGACCAACGGATACGAAACATTCGTCATTCCCGATGACATCGGGGGACGGTTCAGTGTGCTCTCGGCTGTTGGGCTTTTGCCGCTGGCCGCGGCAGGCGTTGACGTCAAGAATATGATTCGAGGCGCACAGGACGCCTACCAACGCTTTTTGAGTTCGGATCTTGCCAAAAACGAAGCCTATCTCTATGCCGCGACCCGTTATCTGCTCTATCAGGAAGGCAAGAAGATCGAGATGCTCGTCGGCTATGAGCCAAATCTGCAGTATGTCAACGAATGGTGGAAACAGCTTTTCGGAGAATCGGAAGGCAAGGACAAAAAGGGACTCTTCGTCGCGAGTGCGATGTTCTCGACCGATCTTCATTCGTTGGGTCAATATATCCAGGATGGTGAACGTCACCTCTTCGAGACCGTCATTCAAGTGAAGAAGACGATCGAAGACGTCACGATTCCCGAAGATGAACAGAACCTTGACCAACTCAATTACTTGAGTGGAAAGACGCTTTCCTACGTCAACGACCAGGCATTGAAAGCTACGATGCGTGCCCATACGGAAGGTGGCGTACCGAATCTTCTTATAAAGATTTCCGGGTTCGACAGTTATACGTTCGGCTTCCTCGTTTATTTCTTCGAGAAGGCGTGCGCGATGTCCGCTTATCTGCTCGAGGTTAATCCGTTCAATCAACCGGGCGTTGAAGCCTATAAGAAGCACATGTTCGCCCTTCTCGGCAAAGAAGGTTACTAATAAGACAAGGAAATGGTGAACCATGAAAACGAAACAGACGCATTCTCCCCAGGAAACCGAACAGCTCGCGTTCGAGCTCGGCTTGCTCCTCAAAGATGAGGAGCGCGTATTGATTCTCCTCGATGGTGAACTCGGTGCGGGGAAAACGACGTTTGCGAAAGGCTTGGCGCGTGCTCTCGAAATCGAGGAAATCGTCAACAGCCCGACGTTTACGATCATGAAAAAGTATGATACGCCGGATTACCGACGTACGCTTTACCACCTCGATCTTTATCGTCTCAACGAAGTCGGTGACGATTTCGACCTCGAGGAGTATATCGACGGTGACGGTATGATCGTCATCGAATGGCCACACCGCGTCGATGCGCTTCTTCCCGATGACTATCTGTTAATCGAATTCGAGAAGATCGAAGAAAACATCAGGGAGGTCCGCATGACGTGTGTCGGATATCCGTGTAAACGGGCGGTGAAACTCATATGAAAAGACTCGTTTTTGATGTATCGACGCATCTCATGTACATCGGATATTCACGTCGTCACGAGATCACCGATTTCAGTATTCGTATCGCCAAACGCGATCACGCCAAATACTTGGTAGACCGGATCGACCAGCTGCTCAAACGCAATCGCGTGACGCTCGATGATATCGAAGAGATCATTGTCGGTGTCGGACCGGGATCCTATACCGGTATTCGGGTCGCGGTCATGGTGGCGAAAATGCTCGCTTATGCCAAGGACATACCACTTTATGGCGTCAGCAGCCTATTCCTTTTGACCAGCGGTTACGAGGAACGGGTAGCAGCCTTGATCGATGCCCGAAGAGGAAACGTCTTCTCAGCTGTCTATGAGGGAAGAGATGTGCTGCTCGAAGACGGATTAAGACCATTCGTTGAACTCATGAAGGACCCGGTCTATCAATCGGCGAAAGCCGTATTCATCGATGAGAACAATTATGAGATCGACCTTCCACGTGTTTTGGATCATGTCACACGGGTAACCGACGTTCACGGATTCGTCCCGAATTACTTAAGGGAAACCGAAGCCGAACGGAAACATAGAGAAGAAGAGGTGAGAACGTGATCGTACTGGCCGTTGAGAGTAGTTGTGACGAATCGAGCGTAGCCGTCGTCAAGGATGGCAAGGAAGTCCTTTCGAATGTCGTTTTGTCACAGATCGACATACACAAAGTGTTTGGAGGCGTCGTTCCGGAAATCGCGTCTCGCAACCACATCGAACACATGACACGCATATTCGAAGAAGCGATGAACGAAGCGAAAATCAAACCCGAAGACATCGATCTTGTCGCCGTGACCAAGGGTCCCGGCCTCATCGGATCCCTTCTCGTCGGGATCAATGCAGCAACCGCGTTCGCCTATGCCCACGGGATTCCTTTGATCGGTGTCAATCATCTCGTCGGGCACATCTATGCCGTCAACATCGAACATGAGATCAAGTTCCCCGCCCTTGCCTTGCTCATCTCGGGGGGACACACCGAACTCCTTTATATCAAGGACCACATGGAAATCGAAAGACTCGGGACGACGTTAGACGATGCCGTGGGAGAAGCCTATGACAAGGTCGCACGAACACTCGGTTTATCCTATCCGGGAGGCCCGATCGTCGACCGTTTGGCCAAACAAGGGAAGGACACCTATGATCTCCCACGTCCCTATCTCGATCGGGAGGCCTATAATTTTAGTTTTTCCGGATTGAAGAGCGCGGTCATCAACCGTGTCCATAACGCCAGACAAAAAAACGAAACGATCCATACCAACGATATGTGCGCTTCTTTCCAAGCGAGCGTAATCGATGTCCTGATCGACAAGACGAAGCGAGCCGCTGAAGCCTATGACGTCAAACAGATTATCGTAACCGGTGGTGTCGCGGCCAATCGAGGGTTAAGGGATCGTATTCACGCTGAAATCCCCGATTACGAAATCGTGATTCCCCATATTCGCTACTGTACCGACAATGCCGCGATGATCGGGGTTGCCGCTTACTTCCAGTTTTTGAAGGATGGGGCGCTTCCGAACTACTTGTTAGGTGGGTCGTCGACGCTTAGCTACAAGGAAAGATAACGATGAAAAACGATATTCTTTTGCAGGTATGCAAAAAAGTATTGTTTTTTTCATATCAAAAAGATAAGATAGTATTATTAAAGCAACCGGTAATCATGTCAAGCCCTAAAACATAAAAAAAAACACCAAAAAAATGATGGAATGCTTGAAATCCGGGCATGCTTAAAAAAGGAATGGATCATGAGGCTCATAGGATTTAGTTTGACTGATAAAGTCTGTTGGTACTCAACAAACCAAAGATCAGACGAATCAGTTTACGAGCAGTTAGGGCGAGGGCACGTTTGTGTTGATGATTCGTGACTTCATTATATTTCTTTTTATAGAAATCACGGTATTCTGGA
>CAYUIK010000007.1:0-32507 GCA_964444805.1 uncultured Acholeplasmataceae bacterium
TTTGACTTTATAAACGCATGTTCGTGTGACAACAAGGGTTTTCCTTATGAATGCTTGTTTGACTTCTTCCTTTGATGTATGATGACTTTGTCTCTTGTCGTTAAGGGGAAATTGAGACGTGGCTACGAAATGGAACCTCGCAAAGATGATCGGATTCATCGACAGGGACTCTCGAACGAGCGATTCATACGCACAGGAATCGAGACCTTTTTGGCGAATAAAACACGAATAAACGTCGTAAACAGCCTGATTGAAGCATCGAGAACCTTTTCATCGTTCATACCCTTGATCTTTTCGTTCCCAAAGGGGGTTACATGGCGTCGATCGACACGCCCGTTCGCTTCCGTGCAAACCTGAATAAAAATTCGTGCCTTATCTTTATAAGCGACCTACAAACAGTTCATCAAATACGCGAAACAAGCGCATAAAAATTCTTTTTGAAAATTAGTTTCCCACGTCTTGAATTGTGGATAAGTCTTACACACTGAACGAACAATGTGGAAAACTGGAAATCTTATTTGTGACCTTTATAAAGCCATCAAATTATGAAAAGTTTTCCACAATGACCACAATTTTCGCGACGTTTCAAAAAAGTTTTCCACAAATATTGTTGATAAAAAATCATATTTAATCCTCTTTTCTATGATATCATGAATGCACATAACAGGGGGTTATCCTATGAACATCTATGACCAACTCTGGCATAAGATTCTCAGTGATCTCGAACAGACTTTCAACGAAGAAACCTATGCCGATGTTTTTGAACCGATCAAATCGACGCACAAGTACCAAAACGGCTATATTTACGTCGTCGTCGACAACGAATTCATCAAAAACCGCATCAATCGACTGCATCTAACAAAGATCAACGAACTCGCTCTCAAATATCACACCGAAAAAGTTCGTTTTAAATTCGTAACGGCAGCCGAACTCGTTCCGGAAGAGAAGCTCAACAGACTCGAAGAAAACTTAACGCTCAAGTACCGTCCGAGTAATTTGAATGCGACCTACACATTCGATAATTTTGTTGTTGGAAAAAGCAATATGTTCGCCTTCCGAATGGCGATGAAAGTCGCCGATCAGCCGGGGGCTGTCGCCAATCCGCTTTACATCTTCGGTGATGTCGGTTTAGGCAAAACCCACCTCATGCAGGCGATCGGCAATTACGCCCTTGAAGAGGACATCAACCAGAAAGTGCTCTATGTCAAGGCTGACGGTTTCATCGAAGACTTCGCCAATCTTTTAAAACGCCAAAAAATGGACGATTTCAATGCCAAGTATCGCGACATCGACATCCTTCTCGTCGATGACATCCAGATCATGGGTGGTGCTTCCAAGACGCAGATGGAGTTCTTCAAACTCTTTGATTATCTCTACCAGCAGAACAAGCAAATCGTCATCACATCGGACAAACCCGCATCCGACCTCAAGAACATCATGACAAGACTGACTTCACGATTCGAAGTCGGACTATCCGTCGATATCCAGGTCCCGGATCTCGAGCATCGAATCGAGATTCTAAAACGCAAACTCTCAACCGAATCATCCGATATCAACGACATTCCCAATCGTGTTCTCGAATTCATCGCTTCCTCTTTTGTCACGAATATCCGAGAACTCGAAGGAGCGCTCAAGAGAGTCCTTTTCTATTGTTTAACCAACAACCTCGACCTAACGATCGAGTCGGCAAATGAGGCGCTCGAACCGCTTTTGCGGACGAAACGAAAAAGTGATTCGCTCAACGAAAACAACTACGATCGGATTCAGAGCATCGTCAGTGATTTCTACGGGATCTCAATCGAAGACCTGATCGGCAAAAAGCGTCACTCGCGCTTCATCCTCCCGAGACACATCGCCATGTTCCTGATTAAATCGAAATACAACATCCCTTACAAAACGATCGGAACACTCTTTGGCGACCGTGACCACTCGACCGTACTGGCAGCTTGCGAGAAAATCGAAAACGAACTCAAACAGGACCTTTCACTCAAGATGGCCGTCGAAACGATCAACAAAAAAATCGATTCTTTCAGTCATCGGTAGCTGTTTATAATTTGTGGATAATGTGGTATAATGATTGCGACGTAAAGCCCCCAATCGGACTTACCCACTTATCCACACTTACAACAATAATTATAAAGATAAATTAAAGAATAAAAAGGAGCTCTCGCCATGGTATTTGCAATCGATCGCGATCAACTGCTCGATCAGCTTTTGATCATCCAAAAAGGCCTACCGACCAAAACCCCGATGCCCGCCCTTTTCGGCATCAAATTCGAACTCTTTGAGGATTACCTACTCATGACGTCGAGCAATACCGATATCGCTGTCCAGGTTCTGATCGACGACCCTTCGCTCTCGATTACCAAGACCGGACGAATCGTCATACCGGGTCGCTACTTGATCGAAATCATCCGCAAGGTCACGTCCAAACGCATCGAATTCGCCTTGATCGAAGACAAATTGCTCGTGATCAAGGCCGATCGCTCCGAGTTCAAACTCCACCTCATCGACATCGAGGATTACCCCGAGATCGACTTTCTCGACCTCGATGATCCGATTACACTCGATAGCCAACTGCTCAAAAAAGTCATTCGAGAGACGAATTTCGCAACCGCAACGAGCGAAAAGCGTCCGATTCTAACCGGTGTCAACTTCAAATACGAGGACGACCATCTCTATTGCGTAGCGACCGACAGTTATCGTCTCAGTCAGATCGACATGAAGGTCCGCACCCACAGCAAGCAGTTCGACATCGTCGTTCCCAACAAGAGTCTCGATGAGCTCCAGAAAATCTTCGACGGCTACTCCGAGGATGTCGAACTCTACATCAACCCCAACAAAGTCCTGTTCAAGATGGAAAACATTCTATTCCAGACGCGTCTTCTCGAAGGCACTTACCCCGATACGCGTCGGATCATACCAAAAGAATTTCCCGTTTCGATTACGTTCACCAAAGAAGAGTTGATTTCCGCGGTCGAGCGCGTATCCCTGATGTCACCCAAGGATCGCGAAAGCAACTACAGCATCATCAAACTCGAGCTTCGCGCCGATCGAGTCGTTGAAATCAGTTCGACCAACAGTGAAATCGGTGACGCTAACGAAGAAGTGGTTCCCGCATCCGATCCGGTCGGACAACCGATGCGAATCGCCTTCAGTGCCAAGCACTTAAGTGAGGGATTGCGCTCGTTCTCATCGAGCGAAATCACCATCGACTTTGCCGGTGAAGTTCGTCCGTTCATCATCAGAGGTAGTGACGATCAGGACATGATTCACCTCATTCTCCCCGTACGAATCGATTGAGATCGATGACGATAGAGCGCCCTATATTCGTTTTAGGGCGTTTTTTGATGCTCGAAGACATATGAACCGAATGGTAGGAAAAAGCGGCATAAAAAGGTGAAAATTCGCTTATATTATGTTATAATATAAACGTGAAGAGGGATGAATAATGAAAAAATTCAAGATCCATGACGCGTATATTACGCTCGGACAATTTCTTAAAGCGAAAGGATATATCGGATCCGGAGGAGAAGCCAAGTTTTTTTTATTGGAAAATCCGGTTCTCTTAAACGGTGAACGGCGGATGGAACGGGGAAAGAAAATATACCCGAACGACATCGTCGTCGTGAAGAAGGACACCTATGTCATCGACTCGGATTGAACGGATTGAGCTTAAGGGATTCCGTAATCACAAGACGTTCGATTTACATCTGACGAAACCACTTGTCTACATCTTTGGTCCGAACGGAAGCGGAAAAACGAGCATCCTCGAGAGCATACACGTCATCGCGACAACGAAATCACATCGTACGACAGACGAAAAGGAAATGATCGCCAACGGGCATGATTTCGCCGTCATCAAAGTGAAGACGACACACGATCGCTATCAGCTCGTGCTCTCGAAATACGGGAAAAGGACATCGATCAATGGCGTTGAAAAAAGGAAGCTGAGTGATTTTATCGGCCACCTCAGAGTCGTCATGTTCGCGCCCGAGGATCTGAACCTGATCAAAGGGAGTCCTGCCGATCGGAGACACTTCCTCGACCTGGAATACATGCAGCTGTCCCCGGAATATCTGCGAAATCTGACGCAGTATCGAGCGGTACTGCGGCAACGCAACGCTTTGCTCAAACGACTCGGACAAGGTGATGATGATACGTTTTTGAACATTCTCGGTGAACAACTCTATGAACACGGCCAGCGGATCATCGCCGAACGTCGCGTGTTCGTCGCCGAACTCAACCAAGAACTCAAAACGATCCACAGGGCGTTTAGCGAACACGAGGTCGACATGAGATATCTTCCGGACGTATCGGAAGAAGGACTATCCGCTCATCTGCACGAGCAACAAAAAAAGGATATGCTCTACCAGACGACGCTCGCCGGCCCGCATCGAGATGACTGTAATTTCGTTTTTAACGGCTTTGACGCGAAGAGTCATGCCTCACAAGGAGAACAACGCTTGATCGTCGTAGCATTGAAATTCGCTCTTCTCAGGACGATTGAACGAAAGACGGGTCAACCCAGTATTCTGCTGCTCGATGATGTCTTGAGCGAACTCGACGATGAAAGACGAGCGATCTTTTTGAAGAGATTGCCGGCCGACCATCAAGTGATCATGAATAGTACGACGCCGATTGAAGATAACAGGTTTGAGAAGATCGACCTCGCAAAAGGAGATACGCCATGAACGACTATAATGCATCGAACATTCAAATACTAGAAGGTCTGGAAGCTGTCCGTAAACGACCCGGTATGTATATCGGGAGCACGGGAACGACGGGCTTGCATCATCTCGTCTGGGAGATCATCGACAACGCGATCGATGAAGCTCTTGGCGGGTACGCGACCGAAATTCGGGTGGAAATACTAAAAGACGAGATCATTCGCGTGACCGATGACGGTCGGGGAATTCCCGTCGATCTCCATCAAAAAACGAAACGACCGGCGGTCGAGACGATTCTCACGACGCTTCATTCAGGCGGTAAGTTCGACGGCCAGTCCTACAAGGTATCGGGCGGATTGCATGGCGTCGGTGCTTCCGTCGTCAACGCGTTGTCCGAGTGGTTTCTCGTGGAAATTCATCGTGACGGCAAAAAATATCAACAACGCTATGAGCGCGGATTCCCGGTGACCGATGTCGATATAATCGGCACGAGTGAACATACCGGAACGGTCATTACCTTCAAAGCCGACGGGAACGTCTTCACGGAAACAACCGTATATGAATACGAAATCCTGCGCAATCGCGTCCAGCAACTCGCCTTTCTGAACAAAGGGCTCAAGATCAGTATCGCTGATTTCAGAAGTGAAACACCGATCGTGAAGTCCTATCATTACGAAGGGGGCATCGTCGAATACGTAACCTTTTTGAACGGCAGCAGAAACAAGATCAATCAAGAGATCATCTATGGTGAAAAGGTCGTACAAGGCATTACGTTGGAGATTGCGATCCAGTACAATGATTCCTACGCGACGAATTTTCATTCGTTCGCGAACAATATTCCGACGCGAGAAGGCGGCATGCACGAAGATGGATTCAAACTCGCTTTGACGCGCATCATGAACAACTATGCGAAGGACAACAATCTTCTCAAGAAGGACGAATCCTTCCTCGGTGAAGATACCCGGGAGGGGTTGACCGCGATCATTTCCATCAAGCATCCCGATCCCCAGTTCGAAGGACAGACGAAGACGAAACTCGGGAACCCCGAAGTTCGGCAAATTACGAGTCAAGTCGTCGGCGAGGGACTCGAACGTTTTCTCGGTGAACATCCCGCTGATGCCAAAGGAATCATCACGAAGTGCACGATGGCCATGCGTTCGCGGATCGCCGCCCGCAAGGCAAGAGAAGCGACCAGACGCAAGTCACCGCTTGACGCACTGGGATTCGCTTCGAAACTCGCGGATTGCCGCAGCAAGAACCCCGTCATATCCGAAATCTACATCGTCGAGGGCGACTCAGCCGGCGGATCTGCCAAGCAAGGTCGGGAATCGGAGTACCAGGCGATTCTTCCGTTGCGGGGAAAAGTCTTGAACGTCGAAAAAGCTCGACTCGACAAGATTCTTTCCAACAAGGAAATCCTGTCGCTCATTCAAGCGCTCGGTACCGGAATCGGTGATGAGTTCGCGATTGAAAAACTGCGCTATCACAAGATCGTCATCATGACCGATGCCGACATCGATGGAGCCCATATCCGGACGCTGCTCCTCACGTTTTTCTTCCGTTACATGAAAGCTCTGATCGACCTCGGTTACGTGTTCATCGCCCAACCTCCTCTCTATAAAGTCCAACAAGGTAAAAAAGTCCATTACGCCTACACGGAAGATGAACTGAGTCGCGCGCTCAAAGAATTCGGTGCTAAACCAAGCATTCAACGGTACAAAGGTCTCGGTGAAATGAATCCCGAACAGTTGTGGGAAACCACCATGGACCCCGAGGGACGTACGTTGTTGCAGGTATCCCTCAAGGATGCCATGGACGCCGACCACGTTTTCAGCATGCTCATGGGTGAAGAAGTCGAACCACGCAAACTATTCATTCAAGAAAATGCCATATATGCCGATAATATCGACGCGTAAGCGAAAAGGAGAATGCTTAGATGGATGAAACCCTAAAACACAACAAGCCGACCGAAGGCAACGTCAAGGAGATCAACATCTCCACGGAAATGAAAACATCCTTTTTGAACTACGCGATGAGCGTCATCGTTTCTCGTGCTCTGCCGGATATTCGTGATGGCCTGAAACCCGTACAAAGACGTATTCTCTACGCCATGAATGACCTCGGCATGTCCGCCGACAAGGCACACAAGAAATCGGCGCGCATCGTCGGTGAAGTCATCGGTAAGTATCACCCCCACGGTGACTCGAGCGTCTATGACGCGATGGTACGTATGGCACAACCCTTCAGTTACCGCATGCCTTTAATCGATGGTCACGGAAACTTCGGTTCGATCGACGGTGATGGTGCAGCGGCCATGCGTTACACGGAAGCTCGCATGTCGAAGATCGCCGGCGAACTCGTTCGTGATCTCGAAAAGAAAACCGTCGATTTCATCGATAACTACGATGGATCCGAAAGCGAACCCTCCGTATTGCCTGCGCGCTATCCCAACCTTCTCGTCAACGGCGCGACTGGGATCGCGGTTGGCATGGCGACCAACGTTCCACCGCATAATCTCGGTGAAGTGATCGACGGGCTTCTCGCCTATATCGACAATCCCGCGATCACGACGGCGGAACTGATGGAGCATGTCAAAGGTCCCGATTTCCCGACGGGCGGACAAATTCTCGGACTTACAGGGCTTAGAAACGCGTATGAAACCGGTAAGGGCGCGATCGCGCTTCGTGCCAACGTCGACATACTGACACATAAGAACAAGAGTACGCTCATCGTCAAGGAAATACCGTATCAGGTCAACAAAACGACGTTGATCGAGAAGATCGCCGATATCGCCAAACAGGGCATAATCGACGGGATTACCGATTTGCGCGATGAATCGAATCGAAAGGGCATGCGCATCGTAATCGAACTCAGGCGAGACGTCAATCCCCATGTCATGCTCAACAATCTCTACAAGCACACCCAACTCCAGCAATCCGTCAATTTCAATATGATTGCGCTTGTCGGCGGTCAACCGAAACTCGTCAATCTCAAGGATATTCTCGGGCACTATCTCGCCCATCAGATCGAAGTCATCCAAAGACGTACGATTCACGACTTGAAAAAGGCTGAGGATCGCGCACACATTCTCGCAGGTCTTCTCATCGCTTTGAACGACATCGATCACGCCATTGAACTCATCAAGGCTTCGAAGACCGGCGATGAAGCGAAAGTGGCACTCATCGAAGCCTATGATCTCACGGAAATTCAGGCTAAAGCGATTCTCGACATGAGATTGCAGCGTCTAACCGGACTCGAAATCGAAAAGATCGAAGCGGAAGCCGCTGAACTCGCCGAAAAGATCGTCGACTACAAGGACATCATCGCCAGCGAAACGAGAAAGCACGTCATCATTCAGGACGAGCTCTCAGAAATTCGGACCTCGTATCGCTGTGAGCGTATGTCCGAAGTGAACCTGCACGAAGATCTCAGCATCGAAAATGAAGACCTCATACCCGTTGAAGATGTCATCGTCACGGTGACGAACAACGGCTATATCAAGCGCATGAAGGTCGACGACTACAAGACACAGAACCGTGGTGGTGTCGGTATGTCGGGAATCAAGGTCCACGATGACGACTACGTCGAACACATTCAGATGACATCGACGCACGACTATCACCTATTCTTTACGAACACGGGTCGCGTTTACAAGGTCAAGGGCTATCAGATTCAAGCGGGATCGCGACACTCCAAGGGCTTGCCGATCGTCAACATGCTGCGATTCGAAAGAGATGAAACACTGGCATCGTTTACGAGCGTCAAGAACTTTGAAGCGGACGACCGCTACGTCCTGTTCGTGACGAAGAAGGGCATCGTCAAACGTACCCGGGTCAGTGACTTCCAGCATATTCGTTCCAACGGGATTATCGCCATCAACCTCAAGGAAAACGACGAACTGATCAGCGTTCGCATGACCGATGGAAACCAGGACATCATCCTCGCAGCAACCAACGGAAAAGCGATTCGTTTCAAGGAAACGGACGTCCGATCGATGGGTCGGACAGCGAGCGGTGTACGGGGGATGTCGATTTCGCCCGATGAGGATGTCATCGGTGTCGCCATTGTCAGCGATGACGAACAGGAAGTTCTCGTCATTACCGAAAAAGGATTCGGCAAGCGTACGGTCGTCGGCGAATACCGGTGCCAGTTCCGGGGTGGAAAAGGCGTTAAAACCATTAATGTCACGGAGAAAAACGGCAAGCTTACGACGCTTCGGGCTGTAACGGATAGCGAAGACTTAATCGTCGTATCGGACAAGGGTATCGTTATTCGAACCCATATCTCGCAAATATCGAAGACGAAACGCGCGACACAGGGAGTACGGATCATCCGACTTCGTCCCGACCACAAAGTATCGACGATCGCACTCGTTCCCCATCAGGAAGACGAAGATGATCAAACCGAAGACCAGGAACACTTCACACGAGAGGAAATGATTGCCGGCGATCAACCGAAAGTGGTTTCTGCCGTCGAACTTTCTCCCGACGAAAGCGAAGAAGAGGAAACCGAAAAGGCCCATCAGGAAAGTCTTTTTGAAGAAGAATAGAACACAATAGGGAAACTCTTTGGGGTTTCCCTTATTCTTTCCGATGCAAAAAAGACACGAAATATTGTATAATGAGAAGAAGACAATCACTTGGAGATGCTTAACATGGATAAAAAGAATAAAACATATCGTATCGCTGTTCTGATCTTCTTTCTTTTGAACATCGTGAACACGTATTTTTTAACGGTACAGGAACTGAATCGATACATCGCACCCTTTCGACATACGATTGCCGGGGAGATCAATGCGCTTGTTGGAAATACGTCGGTGCTTTTGATGATGCTTCTGGTCGTTTTCTATATCTTTCGAAATGGGAAATCGCGCCTTCTTTCGCTCATTGTCGTTTCCTTTTTGCTCAATCTTCTCATCTTTGCTTTTTCAATTTTCAATCTCTATTTCGGAACCGCTTTCGCCACGTCGTCCTTCGTCATATTCAAAAACCCAGGTGGGGGAATCGCCGCCGGAATCATCTTAGAAGTTTTTCTCGAACTGGTGACCTATTACCGAATCGTTTTGTTTTTACCCGCGATCGCTTTGTTCACGCTCTATGTGATCGGTAAGCCCAAAGAACTCAAAACGATTCGTTTCCGACCGCGACTCAAGCGCTACCTGATCGTCTTGATTCTCGCCTTGATCATGCTCGCGGGATCCCTGATCGTCTATAACAACGACTATCAGCGTACGCTTCCAGTCGATTCGGTCAAGAGCACGTATGCGATTCAGAATTTCGGAGTCTATCCGTTCTACTTTTTCCAGTTTTTAGGCGAAGACCTCGGGATTGACATCAAGGATCAACTTGACATCGCGA
This sequence comes from uncultured Acholeplasmataceae bacterium, assembly GCA_964444805.1. Lineage (GTDB taxonomy): Bacteria > Bacillota_I > Bacilli_A > Acholeplasmatales > Acholeplasmataceae > RECG01. The sequence goes on from CAYUIK010000007.1 coordinate 10,028, forward strand.
GCGAAGATGAACTTGCTGAAGCCTATCATGAGATCAACAGAAACCTTTCGAGCTACGAAAATCCCCTTGATGGTGAGATATACGGCAATCGATTGTCGATCGATCAAGCGGTCGATCTCAAGATCGATCTCGATACGTTCGACGGAGAGTCGTTGCATGGCGTGCTCAAAGGAAAGAATCTCGTGCTCGTACACCTGGAGTCGCTCAATTATTTTCTACTCGATATCATGGCTTTTTCCGAAAGACTCGAGTTCATGAACCGTCTGCTCGAACAGAGTTTCGTTTTCGAAAACTTCTATACCAATGTCGGTATGGGGGTGAGCTCGGATGCCGAATTTTCCGTACTGACCGGGCTCTACCCGAGTGGAGACGAGACGCTTTACTGGAATTATAACGAGATCCCGTATGATATCACTTCGCTCGTCCGCTATTTCGGTGAGGCGGGTTACTACCGGGAAGCCCTTCATGGCGACAAGGAGATCTTTTACAATCGTCGTGTCGTCTATTCCGATTTTTACGGATTCGACCGGTTCTACGCACTCGAAGACTGGGTGGAAGACGGATACGTAATCAAAGAGGGTTACGTCTACGACCAGGAAGAAGGACTCATACACCACAGTCCCTGGATCAGTGATTATCACCTCGCCGATACGGTCAACGAGGTTGCGCACAAAATCGATCAACCCTACATGCTCTTTCCGGTAACGATGATGCCGCACACGCCTTTCGACTATGATCCGAACGGACTTAGAACAGACGTTTATCCAGAATGGACCGATGATATCAGTCGTCTCACGTTGAAATACATCAACTACCTCGATTATATCGATGATACGCTTAAAAGGTTTTTCATCGATGAACAAGGCGTCAACCGCACGCTCGACGATACCGTCTATCTCTTCTATAGCGATCATGGGTCTGGTCTTAAAAATGGCGACCTCGAAGTCTTTTATGAACGCGAGATTCCGGACATGGAGATGCGGCAAATGCTTCAGCATACGCTCGCCTTCATCTATGTTCCAAAAGAAAGTGGCATCGATTATGGGGATTACGTCCTAAACGAAGGCGCGCTCATTGGGAAACAAGGACGTGTTCGCAGTAATATCGACTTGTATCGAACGATCATCGAACTCTTCGATCTCCCTGTCGGCACCGATTTCTATCAAGGAGCCCATGGACTTAGTCGCGAACCGACGATCGCGATCGACAATCGATTGTTCGACGTCGTCACCGATGATGTTTTCTTTTCCATGCGAAATCCCGATCGCGTGTTTCCTAAGGATGCCGTGATCGATGAGGCATTCTATCAGGAGGTCATGCGCATCAAATTGCTCGGCGATCTCATGATTTCGACCGCTGACTTGCAAAACCAGGTAAACGAAGCGCTACAAAGCGTATATGGGAGTTCGGATTGAACCAGGTAAATGAGGAGGAAAATATGAAAGTACTTGTTGTTGGGGGAGCCGGATACATCGGTAGCCACACGGTCTACGAATTGATTAGGGACGGGCAAGACGTCGTTGTTGTTGATAATCTTTCGAGCGGGTATCGTCGTCTCGTTCATCAGGATGCTGCCTTCTATGAAGCGGATATCAGGGATTACGAAGCGATGCGTCGCATATTCGCACAAGAAAAGGTCGACCTCGTCATGCATTTCGCCGCGAAAATCGTCGTACCCGAAAGCGTCAGGGATCCGCTCGACTATTACTCGAACAACGTTGAAGGTGTTCGCGTGCTCCTTTCGGTCATGCGGGATCATGGTGTCAAACGAATCGTATTCTCGTCGACCGCCGCCGTTTATGGTGAAGCCAAAGGGACGTGTTACGAAGACGGAGAAACGAAGCCGATCAATCCTTATGGCGAAACCAAGCGAGCATGTGAAAAGATGATCGAATGGTCGTCGCAAGCATATGACATGTCCTACTGCATTTTTCGGTATTTCAATGTTGCTGGTGCCGATGAAACGCTCGAAATCGGTCTAATCAAGGACCAGCTTACACACCTTATCCCCGTAGCGATCCAAGCGGCACTCGGGAAGCGCGAACAACTCATGATCTATGGGAAGGACTATGATACCGAAGACGGAACGTGTGTACGTGATTACATCCACGTAACCGATCTGGCAATCGCCCACGTCAAAGGAGCGCATTATTTGATCGAAGGCGGATCGTCTAAGATCATGAACCTGGGGTCTGGTAGCGGATATTCCGTACTTGAAGTCGCCCAAGCCGTTGAGAAAATCATCGATCTCGATTACGCGTTCGGCCCGCGACGTCCCGGCGATCCGGCGATTTTGATCGCCTCCAATGACCGAGCGAAGGCGATTCTCGGATGGGAACCGCAACGAACCCTCACGGACATGATTCGTTCGGATCTAGCATTTCGAAAGAAAGAGAGTGAGTCGAAACGGTAACCAGGGGAAATCGATCTCGATTTCATATGTTAAAATGAAAGAGAGCAGGCCTTATCGCTAAAGAGCAGGTATAACGGTTTTTTAGTTCAAACACCAAGGAGGTATTGAACATGATCAAAAAGGCAGTCATTCCCGCCGCCGGATACGGTACACGGTTTTTACCGATTACGAAAGTTCTCGCTAAAGAATTGTTGCCTATCATCGATCGACCAACGATCGAATATATCGTCAATGAAGCGATCGACAGTGGAATCACGGATATTCTTTTGATCGTCAGCAGCAACAAAAACGCCATCATCGACTATTTCGACTATAACCTCGAACTCGAACAGGTTCTGCTCAATAAGGGGAAAACCGAAGCATATGAGATGATCAGAAACAACGGTAAAGGTGCCAACATCCATTTCATCAGACAAAAGGAACAGCTCGGACTCGGGCACGCCATTCTTCAGGCGAAGGCCTTCATCGGTAACGATCCTTTTGCGATCTTGCTCGGTGACGACATGTACGTAGGAAAACCCCAACCGGCGATCAGACAACTGATCGATGCCTATGACGAGGTCAAAGCCAACGTGCTCGGGACGATTCGCGTCAACAGAGAGGACGCACCCCGCTACGGCATGTGTATCCCCAAGGGTAAAAGACAGGGCCAGTTGACGGAGCTGCAAGGCGTTGTCGAGAAACCGTCCGCCCAAGACGCCCCGTCTTTAAGTGCGATTGGCGGCCGCTATGTCCTGAATCCCGACATTTTCAAGTATCTCGAAAAACAGGAAAAGGGTGTCGGTGACGAAATCCAGTTAACCGATGCGATCCTGAATCTCATGCAAGAACAGAAAGCTTATGCCTATGACATAACAGGAAAACGGTATGATGTCGGAAACAAACTCGATTATATCGAAGCGATCCTCGATTTCGGCCTTGAATCCGAAGAATTGAAGGAAGGACTCGAAAAACTGCTGAAAGGATACGCTTAAAGGCTTTACTTTTAAGGAAAAACGGCATATAATGAGACCAACACGTAAAAGAGATCAGTAGCGCTTTGTTTTGTCGAAGAGAGTTCGTGTGTGCTGAAAACGAACCAAAACGAGACGTGAATCTACTCTTTAGTGGTGCTAATCCCACCCGTTGATCCGCGTTAAGGATAGTGAGTGTCGAGACGACCAATCGTCTCGGAACTAGGGTGGTACCGCGAATATCTCGTCCTTAGATCGTTTATCTGAGGACTTTTATTATGAAAAAGGAGGCATCAATTATGCTCGATTTAAAACAGGTAACGGAAAACATCGAAGAGGTCATCGAACGATTGAATACGCGTAACGCCGACCATGGCTATTTGCGTGAACTCATTCGTCTCAATGATGAACGCAAGGAAACGATTCGCGTCGTTGAACAGAAAAAGGCCACACGTAACGAAGCATCGAAAAAGATCGGTATGCTCAAAAGAGAGAAAAAAGACGCTTCTGCCGTTCTCCAGGAAGTCGGAAGTCTCGGATCCGCGATCAAAGCACTCGATGACAGACTCGTAACGATCGAGAACACGATTCAAGAGATTATGAGCGTAACGCCGAACATACCACACGTCAGCGTACCATTCGGTCGCAGTGACGCGGACAACGTCCTCGTCCGAAAAGTCGGTACACCCCCCGAATTGAAACACGTCAAGGACCACGTCGAACTCAGTGAAGCACTCGGCATTCTCGATTTCGACCGAGCCGCGAAAATCACGGGTAGCCGTTTCGTCGTCGACAAGGGTCTCGGTGCTCGTCTCGAGCGTTCCCTCATGCAGTTCATGATGGATCTGCACGGACACGAACACGGCTATACGGAAATGATTCCGCCCTATATCGTCAATGAGGCGAGCATGTACGCGACCGGTCAGTTTCCGAAGTTCAAAGAAGACGCTTTTCAAGTAGGTGAACAGTGGTATCTCAATCCGACTGCCGAAGTTCCGACGATCAACTATTATCGGGATGAAATATTGACCGGTGAAAGTCTACCGGTCCGGTATGTCTCGTTCACGACCGCCTTTCGTGCCGAAGCCGGCGCGGCCGGACGCGATACCAGAGGGATTTTGCGGCAGCACCAGTTCAACAAAGTCGAGCTCATCAGTTTCACGAAACCGGAGGACTCCTACGCTGAACTCGAGCGCATGCTCGGACATTCCGAGGAAGTCCTCAAAAGGCTCGGACTTCCGTATCGCGTCGTGACGCTATCGACCGGAGATCTCGGATTCTCGATGGCGAAGACCTACGACATCGAAGTCTGGTTGCCGGGGCAAGACAACTACCGTGAGATCGGATCGATTAGCAATGCTGAGGATTTCCAGGCGCGACGGGCGAATATTCGCTTCAAACGCCAGAAAGATGCCCGAACGGAACACGTGCATACCCTCAACGGATCCGGTCTGGCGATCGGACGAACGATGATCGCGATCATCGAAAACTATCAAAACGAGGACGGAAGCATCACGGTTCCCGATGTTCTCGTCCCTTACATGCGCGTTAAGACAATACGTTAAATCATGGGATTCGACGTGCTTGTTTTCTCACTAAGAAACAAACCGTGCTATACTTAAGGTGTATTCTAAGTAAGCTTGGAGTGGGTAAATCATGAAAATATATTACGTGGAAGATGAAAAGGATCTAGCGGGAATCATCCAAAAATACTTACGGAAAGAAGGGTATGATGTTACCGTCTTTGAAGATGGAGAAACGGCCATGGAACACATCGACGATGCCGTCGATCTATGGATTCTCGACATCATGCTGACCGGAAAGACGGACGGCTATGATCTCATGCGGGCGCTCAAAGAGCGCCGAAGTCAGGCGGCGACGATTTTTACGTCTGCCCGGGACCAGGACCTCGATAAAATCAAAGGACTCGAACTCGGTAGCGACGATTACCTGGCGAAACCCTACTCTCCGCGCGAGTTGATCCTTAGGGTTAAAGCCGTGCTTCGTCGACACCGGACGAGCGATTCGAAGTATGCCTACTACGGACCTTATACGATCGATCTCGGGAAACGGGAAATTACGGCCGATGACGAGGTCATCGATCTCACGAACAAGGAGTTCGAATTGCTTTTGTTCTTCATTAAAAACATCAATACTGCCTATACGCGTGACGTTATACTGAAACACGTTTGGGGCGAAAACTATTATGGGAGCGACCGTGTCGTCGATGACTTGTTGCGTCGGTTACGACATAAGATGCCACAACTCAAGATCGAAACGATTTACGGTTATGGGTACCGTCTTCTATGAAAGGCATCAAGCTTACGACCCAACTCGTCGTGCTTTTCACACTCGTGACGATTTTCACGAGTCTGATCTTCGCCTTCGCCCTGGAACGCGTGTTCAATGATTTTCGGGTCGAACAGAATCACGAACAACTCGAAGCATACTATCAGGAACTCCTCGAAGGAGGCGTGCACGTCGAAAGCGAACATAACGGCTATATCATTCATGAAAACGGTTCGCTTCAGACACATAACATGCACTTGATCGGCGAGCACTACACGCCGATCGACGTCATTAACGAACTCAAGGTTTGGCCGGGCGATTTCAAAGAGAAACAGATCGACGGCGAGACCTACTATTTCAAAGTATATCGAGAACAGGAAAGCCTGTTAATCGTCTTTACCGGTGAAACGTATTTACAGAGCATCGGCAGTTCTTTCAACATGCTCATTCGTCTCGGGTTCATTGCTTTGGTTTTGCTCGGTAACGGCATTATCCTGATCTGGTCGAGGCTTACTGTCGAACGGGTGACAAGACTCAAATGCCAGGTTCTCAATCTATCACGAAGTAATTATCGGGAGACGATCGATATCAGTGGATCGGATGAGATTACCGAACTCGCCCGGTCAATCGAAAAAATGCGTCAGGAAATCGCGGCGGGAGAACGTATCAAACAGGAGATGCTGCAAAACATTAGCCATGACTTCAAAACGCCGATCGCGGTCATCCAATCCTATGCTGAGGCGATCGCCGACGGTATCTCGGAACCGAACGAAGCCGACGTCATCATCAAACAGGCCGACGTTCTCAACCAGAAAGTTCGCCAACTCCTCGAACTCAGCAAGCTCGAGTATCTCAAGGATCCGCAGGAATTCGAGCCGGTTCGAATCAAAGAAATCATCCGAAATATCGTTAACAATCAAAAGTATCGGACCGATATCGAATTTCAGGTCGAACTCGATGACTCGATCTATTATGGCATTCGGGAGAATTTCTATAATGCCTTCAACAATATCGTCGACAACGCCTTGCGTTATGCGAAAACGAAGATCGTCATTCGGTTAAAAAACAAAAGGCTCACCTTCTTTAACGATGGTGAACCAATCAGTCAAAAATTCATCGACCAGATGTTCAGACCCTATGAGAAGGGGGAACAGGGCCAATTCGGCCTCGGCATGAGTATCGTACAAAAGACGATGGCTCACTTCAACCTTACCTTGGGCGTACAAAACACGGATGAAGGCGTCCTCTTTACGATAGAGCCTCTTTGATCACGGACGCACGAGCTTCATAATCCTTTTTACTTAATTGATCCATGTGATTCGTGAAACGAATGGTTAAATCGTCATTCACATAACGAGGTATGAGGTGGACGTGGAAATGAAAGACCGTCTGTCCGGCCTGTTCCTCGGCGTTCGCGAGGACGTTCAAACCATCCGCCGGAAACACGTCCTTTAAAACCTTGGATAGACGAGAGGCGACCTTGAACACGTAACCGGCCTCGTCATCGGGCATGTCCAATATGTTTCGGTAAGGGGTTTTGCTGACGAGAAGCGTATGACCTTTCGTCGCTTGACTGATGTCTAGAAAAGCGATAACCTTCTCGTCCTCGTAGACGATGTATGCAGGGATTTCCCGCGCGATGATCCGTTCGAATATCGTTGCCATAAAATCTCCTCCTTTGGCTTTATTCTATCATGAATCGATTGAAAAGGACGGATAAAAGTGTTATAATCACCACGGATACAAGGAGGATTGAAACATGAAAAAAATACCGATCGGAATATCTGGGCGCCATGCTCATCTAACACAGCAACACCTGGAAACACTTTTTGGGAAAGACTACGCATTGACACCGCTCAAACCGCTCAGCCAACCGGGACAATACGCCGCCGAGGAAAAGATCGATGTCGTTAGTCCGCAAGGAAAGACGCTATCCGGTGTACGCATTCTCGGACCCGTACGGCCGGAATCGCAAATTGAAATATCACGTAGCGATGCGCTCCGCTATAAATTTGAAGCACCCGTTCGCTCGTCCGGTGATGTCAAGGGGTCCGGATCGGCGACGCTAATCGGCCCCAAGGGCCGAGTCGAACTGACGGAAGGTGTCATCATCGCCGATCGACACATTCACTTTTCCGAGGAAGACGCGAAAGCATTTGGTGTCCAAGACAAGGACATCGTCAGTATCGAAGTCGGAGGGATCAAACCGGGTATTCTCGGTCAAGTACTTTGTCGTGTCAGCCCGAAATATCGTCTCGATTGTCACCTCGATACCGATGATGGCAGTGCCTTCATGCTTTCGACCGGTGACAAAGCCGTTCTCGTCAAGTCTTACACGATCGAAGCATAGGACCTCTAGAGGGTCCTTTTTTACCGAAGGAGAATCGCATTGGATACATTGAAGAAACAACAAGTATACAAGGATCCGCTTTACGGATTCATCCACGTCGATGATTCCTTGATCAAGGAGCTTATCGATAGTGCACCGTTTCAACGGTTACGTCGTATTCGGCAACTGAGCGGCGTTCACATGGTTTTTCACGGGGCCGAACACTCACGGTTTAGCCATAGTCTCGGTGTTTACGAAATCGCCTATCGTTTTTCGCATGCACCTGACTTGAAACAGGCGTTTGCGGAACGTGAACGGATGATCCTGCTCGTTTCCGCACTCCTCCACGACATCGGTCATGGAGCCTATTCGCACGCTTTCGAGGATGTCTTCGGGATCGACCATGAAGTGATCGGTGCTCGACTCATCAAGGGTCATCCCGATCTTTCCCGGATCTTGAAACAGGTCGATGATGCCTTCGCCCAAGACGTCGCTTCCGTTCTTGTGAAAGAGGGGAAGTATCCCCTGATCGAACAGATCATATCGAGCCAACTCGATGCCGACAGGCTCGACTATCTCGAACGCGACGCCTATTTTACGGGAGCTGCCTACGGACGAATCGACGCCGATCGAATCATTCGTGTCGCCCGTGTGAAAGATGGACGACTCGTCTTTAAGTCCAGTGGCATTCATGCCATTGAAAATTACCTGATCAGCCGCTATCACATGTATTGGCAAGTCTACTTTCATCCTGTTTCGCGGGCGTATGAACTGACACTCGAAAAGATCTATCAGCGAGTTCGTGACCTGCTTGTTTCCGGTGTGTTCTTCTCGAACGGGGACCTTGAACTGCTCAAAAGAATGATCGCTCATCCGGACGACCTCGATGATTTCATGGCACTCGATGACTATTACATGAATGGTCTGATCGCGGGATTCAGGACCTCGGAAGATGAAATCCTGAGAAATCTCGCCCATGATTTCCTCGATCGGAAAATATGGGGGCACATCAAGGATGACTTCGAACACCAGGATGAGATTGCCCGCATCAAAGCAGCCATGAAACCGGAAGAAGAACCGTATTATACCGGATATCGGACAGTTGAAAGCAGCACATACAAGGATGATGGTTTGACATTCGGCGAGAAAATTTATGTTTTGCTCGAGGACGGAAGCATATCGACGATCACCGAGCAATCGGAAATCATCGAAAGCTTGAAATCAAGTGGAGCCAAAAAGGATCCACGGTTTTTCTACCGCAAATGAAGCCGAAAGTTCTCGTGGTCGAAGGCGCACACGACATCGCTCGTATAAGACAAGTAGACCCTAATGTCCGTATCGTATCCATCAACGGAAGTGCGATCGACGATGATAAGAAAGCGCTCATCCGTCACCTGCAGAAAACACACGATGTCGTTCTCTTTCTCGATCCCGATCACGCCGGAGAGCGTATTCGACGTATTCTCGAACATGATCTCGGTCACGTGCACCACGTGTTCGTTGATCGGAAGAAAGCGATCGCACCATCGGGAAAAGTCGGTGTTGAGCACTTGTCTGATGAGGAAATAAGAAAAGCGCTCGAAGACATTCGTTATGGACACGTGCAAACAGAAAGCGACGTGACGACCGCTTTTCTTCATCACATGAAACTAATCGGACATCCGAACAGTGCGAAGGCGCGACGTGCAATCGCCAAAACGTTCAACCTTGGGCACGTAAACGGAAAGACCCTGCTCAAGCGGATTCGCATGTTCAATATCACCGAAAAACAGATCAAAGAGGCGCTCCATGTCACACCACATGAAAAAGAGGTTCGGACAAAACTTCATCCGTGATAAGAATCTGCTCAACAAGATCGCACGCGAGTCACATATCGAGGGTAAGACAGTCATCGAGATCGGTCCCGGTCAAGGCGGACTGACGATGGCGCTCGTAGCTCGAGCTAAACGTGTAATCGCTTATGAGATCGATTCAACGCTCAGTCCTTTTCTCGATGAACTCGAAGAAACATATGACAATCTTGAAGTTGTCTACCATGATTTTCTCGACATCAACCTCGACCTTTATGACGAGGATATCCACGTCGTCGCCAATGTCCCCTACTACATCACGACGCCGATCCTCTTTCGCATTCTGGAAACCGAGGCAATCAAAACGGCGTCATTGATGGTACAAAAGGAGGTCGCGGAGAGACTTCTCGCCAAACCGGGAACCAAAGCGTACAACGCCTTATCGGTCATCTTGCAATACCGGTCACACGTATACCGGATGCTCGACGTCAACAGGAAGATGTTCTATCCGATCCCGAATGTCGACAGTGTCGTCATTCGGATCGAGAAAGAGGATTCGAATGATTCGCCGGAAAAACAGAAGCGATTCATCCGCTTCGTCAAGGAAGCTTTCCGGCAAAAACGGAAAACGCTAGTCAATAACCTTTACGAAGGATACGGAATCGAAAAAACGGAAATCGAGGCTTTCCTAGTCGCGCAAGATATCCATCCGATGATTCGCGCCGAGCGCATCAGCGTCGCTGATTTCAAACGAATCGTGGAGGCGTGGCCTCATGATTAAAGAACGTGCGCACGCAAAACTCAATCTCGCTCTCGATGTTCTGGGAAAACGTGAAGACGGATATCATGAACTGAGAATGATTCTCGTTCCGCTCGAACTTGCCGATGAACTCGAGTTTTCGGCAGGCGAAGGAATCACACTTGAAGCAGACGTCATGATTAGAGACAACGCTGTTCTTCGAACGGCATATGCCATGCAGAAGGCATTCGACGTCAAGAAGGGCGCACGGATCAAACTCGTTAAAAACATTCCGATCGGTTCCGGGCTCGGGGGAGAAAGCGCCGATATCGCTGCAACCCTGCGGGGACTCAACCGTTTATGGGAGCTCGGTCTCGAACTCGAAGAACTCGAAGAACTCGCACTATCATTGGGCTCGGATACGCTCTTCTGTCTCTATGAAAGACCCGCTTACGTCATGGGAAGAGGCGAGCATCTGCTCTTCATCGAAAAACCACCGATCGATGGCGTCCATCTCTTTTTCAATGGCCTTGATATTTCCACCAAAGAGGTTTTCAAGGCCCACAAGACGCGCCGAAAGACGCGGCGGTTCGAACGTCTTTTCGCCCTTTATCTAAACGAGTCATATGAACTGTTTTTCAACCGAACATATAATGACCTGCTAAAAACCGCTTTAACAAGGTATCCTGAACTGAAAAAGCACTATATCGAACTGAAAAGAAACCTTGGAGACATCATGATGACCGGGAGCGGGTCTGCTTTCTTTTATTTGGATTTGCCTTTTTCCAAACAAAATAAAGTTAACATAACCGAAAAATACAACAAAAAACACGTCAAAACAGCCCTTAAACCATAAAAATGTTTAATAATGGCCACTGATATGATATAATTCCTATATAACGATAGCATGTCTTGGAGGGTAAAATGAAGATCACAGATGTTAGAGTTAAGCTTGTAAGCAGCGAAAGTAGACTGAGAGGAGTCGCAACGATTACGTTTGACGAAAGTTTCGTTGTGCACGATATCCGGATTATCGAAGGCGAAAAAGGACTCTTTGTAGCAATGCCCAGCAAGAAGACGCCGAACGGGACATTCAGAGATATCGCTCACCCTATTCATAGCGAGATGCGCAAGATGATCGAGGATGCAATTGTTGATGCTTACGACATCGAGATGGCGAACCAACCTGAAGAAGAGGAAGAGGCCCAAGAAGAAGCGGAAGCATAAGAAAAGAAGAATGAATCGAATATGAAAATCTTTTTTGCACGCATGCGCAGAAAAGATTTTTTTGTATGGTCTTTCGGTTTTAAAAAAGGGGGATCTATTGTATAATGAAGGTGAAAAAACGATAAGGGAGAACGAATAAAAATGTCGGTAGTTGCAGGAAAGAAAGTCAAGATTTTTTCTTTGAGTTCGAATCGGAAACTGGCCCAAGAAATCGCGAATTCGATTAACATACCTCTAAGCAAAGTCGATGTCGTCAAATTCGCCGACGGCGAGATTTCGATCAACATCGAAGAGAGTGTACGGGGACATCACGTTTTCGTAATCCAGTCGACATCCGCACCGGCCAACGAGCATCTCATGGAACTCCTCGTGCTGACCGATGCTTTGAAAAGGGCATCCGCCAAAACGGTCAACGTCATCATGCCTTACTATGGTTACTCCCGGCAGGACCGCAAGTCGAAGTCACGTCAACCGATTACGGCGAAGCTGGTTGCTGATTTGCTTCAGGTCGCCGGGATCAGCCGTCTCGTCTGCATCGACCTTCATGCTGCACAGATTCAAGGGTTTTTCGATATCCCGATCGATAATTTTCCGGCGACATCGTTACTTGCCGATTATTTTTTGAATGTCAAAAACCTCGATGACATCGTCATCGTATCACCCGATCACGGTGGGGTGACCCGAGCGCGCATTTTCGCTCGCATTTTTGACTGCCCACTCGCGATCATCGACAAACGAAGACCGAAACCGAATCAGGCTGAAGTTGCGAACATCATCGGTGATGTTGAGGGCAAGATCGCAATTATGGTCGATGACATCATCGACACCGCGAGAACGTTGACTGCCGGAGCTGAAGCACTCATGGAAAAAGGGGCGAAAGCCGTATATGCCGCCGCGACGCACCCTGTCTTCTCCGGTGACGCCCTAGAACGGATCGAATCCTCGGTTTTGCAAGAAGTGATCGTAACGAACACGATCGATCTGAGTGAGGATTGTTGCCGAGGGAAAGTCACCCAAGTATCGATTGGTCCCCTCTTGGGACAATCCATTTTGCACATCATACAAGATGAACCGATCAGTCAAATCTTCGATCAGATCACCCATCGTCATCGGGGTAAATCATGAAAGTTGTCGTCGGATTGGGCAACCCGGGGGCAGCTTACCGAAAAACGCGACACAACATCGGGTTCATCGTCATCGATGAATGGCTTAGTCAGACGCGACAAAAAGCCGGATTTCAAGGGAAGTTCAACGCTGAGATAAACATAACAACCTTTCAACAGGAAAAGATCGTGTTGATGAAACCGTCGACCTATATGAATCGATCGGGTGAGTCGATCGCCTCGTTTCTATCCTATTACAAGGCTGATATCGAAGATTTACTCGTCATCGTTGACGATGTCAATCTTTCGATCGGTCGAATCCGACTTCGGGAATCGGGGGGCCATGGCGGACACAACGGCTTACGGAACATCATTGAAAAACTCGGAACCGAGAATTTTAAAAGGATCCGAATCGGTGTCGGGAACGACACGGATATGCCGCTCGACAAATACGTTCTCGGGAAAATCAGTGCGGATGAGGAAATCGCTCTTATGCCTGCTGTCAAGTCGGTAATCGAGGCTGTCGACTTGTTCGTCTCCGGCATTTCCTTCACCGAAATCATGACGAGATACAACACCCGAACCTAAGTGTTTGGGTGTTGTTTAAGGATGGGAATATGATTTATGAAATCATCGGCAGACATGCCGAGAAGATCAATCGAATCCGACGGGTCAAGCGTTCAAACGACACGTTTAATGCTTATCTTTTCGCTCAAGCTTTTCAAGCGAGACGAACGATCTTCGTTGTTTTGCCGAACCTCTACGATGCGCAACGCTATTACGATATACTCAGTCAAATCGTCGCTGCCGAATCGGTTCTTTTTTATCCTGCCGACCAGACGCTTACAGCGATTATGGCGCTCGGCAGTCCCGAGTTCAAGAGTGAAAGACTCTATACCATAAAGCAGCTGATGACGGGCGAACCGTTTATCGTCGTAACGACGATGCAGGGCTTGAGTCAAAGACAGTTAAAGCCGAAAGATTATGAACGCGGCGGACGCACACTGTCGATCGACCGACAGTACGACATGAAGGATCTCGTGCAGTTTCTCGTCGATAACGGATATAAGAGAAGTTACACCGTTGAAAATCCCGGTGAATTCAGCGTTCGAGGTTCGATTTTGGATGTCTTCACCCTTCACAACGAGTTCCCGTATCGCCTTGATTTTTTCGATGATCAACTCGAAGAGATCAAGCTTTTCGATGTGGAAACGCAGCGTTCTTTCGCGGGAGTCGAACGTCTTGAAATCGCGCCGATGCATGAACTGTTTTACACGGATTCCATGAAACAGGATGCCATTGGGAAAATCCGGGAGTTCTTTTTCAAGCGCGTTTTGTCCGAACGGGAAAAAGAGAAACTCGAGCAAGATCTAGAAGCTCTCGAACTGCGCCAACAGACGGACGCACTTACCATCTACATGCCTTTTTTCAATGAAGAAAAAACGACTGTTCTCGATTTTTCCGCGAATCATGAACTTTACTTGATCGATGTCGATAAGATGAAGATCAATGAGGAAACGATCGCAAGCGATCTTGAGACATACGCAACCGCCATGCACGGTCGTGCATTTCTCGATGTCCCCTTTCGACTCGGACTCGATCGATTTCTCGCTTTAAAACATATCGAGATCGACAACTACGGCTTGCATAGCGGACCATCTGCCTATGACCTCGACGTCCACGACGTCAACCGCTATCAGGCAAACCTTTCCTTGTTGACGATGGATATCCGCGATACCATCGATTCTTTTTGCATCATCTTCGCGATACCAACCGAATATTATCGGAAACAATTAATCGATCACCTCGACCAGGAGCATATACCTTATCGACTCGAGTTGTCGGAAGAACCAGGCGCATACGTTTTAGATACATCGTACCAGGGGTCCTTTAAAGCGAACAGGGATCGCTTATGGATAATCGATGAGACGGACCTTTTCCACGCCAGGACACGAAAAGCCATACGCTATCGGAGTGTCCTTAATCAATCCAAGAAGATCCGGCGCGTCGAAGATCTATCCGTAGGGGACTACGTCGTGCACTATGACTACGGAATCGGACAGTACGTTGGCCTGAAGACGATGGAACTGTCTCAGGAAAAACGGGATTATCTGCACATCATCTATGCCGGAGAGGAAGCGCTCTACGTACCGATGGATCATATCGATCTTGTCTTAAAATACAGCAGTCATGACGGCATGACGCCCAGACTTTCGAAACTCGGGGGAAAACAGTGGTCGAAGACGAAAGCGAATGTCAGGAAACGAATCAAAGACTTGAGCGATCGTCTCATCAAACTCTATGCTACCCGTCAACAAAGCAAGGGGTTCGCATTCCAAAAGGATGAGACGATGCAAGAAGCGTTCGAAAGAGATTTCCCCTATCTTCCGACCAAGGATCAAGAAAAGGCGATCATCAACACGAAATACGACATGGAACAGCCAAAACCGATGGATCGATTGATCTGCGGTGACGTCGGGTTCGGCAAAACGGAAGTTGCCCTTAGGGCTTCATTCAAAGCCGTGCTCAATGCCAAACAAGTCCTCTACCTCGTACCGACTACCGTACTGGCACGACAGCATTACTATACGTTCAAAGAGCGTTTCGAGAAGTATGGTGCGAATGTCGCTCTGCTCAGTCGTTTCGTCAAAAAGAAACAACAGACCGACACGATAAAAAAACTCGCGAAGGGATACGTCGATGTCGTCATTGGGACGCATCGCCTGCTCTCAAGTGACGTGAAGTTCAAGGATCTTGGGTTGCTGATCGTCGATGAAGAACAGAGATTCGGGGTCGAACACAAGGAAAAAATACGGGAAATCAAGGCCAACGTCGACACGCTCACGTTGAGTGCGACACCGATTCCTCGAACGCTACAGATGTCGATGATGGGGTTGAAGGACCTGTCGATGATCGAAACGCCACCGTTAAATCGTTATCCCGTTCAGACGTATGTCGTCGAAAGGAACGAAGCGCTTATTAAAGAAGCGATTACGAGGGAACTCGCCCGTGGTGGTCAGGTGTTCTATCTATTCAATCGGATCAAAGGTATCGAAGGAATCGTTCATCGCTTGAACAAGCTCGTGCCGGAGGCACGAGTCGCTCACGCTCATGGGAAAATGCAACGTGATGAGCTCGAAAGTGTAATCAGTGATTTCATCGAACACGGCTATGACGTCCTGGTCTCGACGACGATCATCGAGACGGGCGTCGATATTCCCAACACCAACACGTTGATCGTACACGATGCCGATCAACTCGGACTCTCGCAACTCTATCAGATTCGCGGACGCGTCGGACGAACTGACCGAATCGCGTATGCCTATCTGTTTTACAGTGGTGAGGGTCTCATCAATGACGAAGCGCGCAAGCGCCTCAATGCGATTCAGGACTTTACCGCACTCGGTAGCGGATTTAAGATTGCGATGCGCGATCTCTCAATCCGCGGAGCCGGAGATTTGCTCGGACAAGAGCAGTCCGGATTCATCGATTCGGTCGGCATCGAACTCTACATGAAACTCCTTGAAGAAGCGGTGACCGGTGAAACACTGGAAAGACCGAAAAATCCGGAGATCGATCATGTCTACGCACCGCGACATGTCGATCCGAACTATGTGGAAAAAGACAGCGTACGTATCGAAGTCCATAAACGGATCAGTGCCTTAAACCGCTTACGCGACGTCGAGGAGCTGAAACATGAACTGACCGATCGCTTCGGCGACCTCGACGCCGATCTTTTGCTCTATATGTATGAGAAGCTGTTTAAAAAGTTCTCGGCGAAGCTAGGCGTTCAAAAAACGATCAAAGAGCAAAATCAGGTCAAACTCGTTCTTTCGCTGGAAGCCTCGGAACGGATTGATGGGCAGAAACTCTTTGAAAAAGTCAATACATTCAACGCCCAGATCAGACTCGGTTATCTCAAGGGGCACGTCGAGATTACGCTAGTCACGAAAAACCAGGTCCAACACTGGCTCTACATCATGGATCGCTTTCTCGACGACTACCTATATGGGTAAAGCGCTTACACATTGTCCTCGAAATTGCCGATTGAATGTGTTATAATTGAGTTAAGTACGACCAAGATTAAGTACGACAGGAGGATCTCATGGAAACAAAGATCACAGCACTATGCAACAACTTGGGAATCCGGGATGACGAGTGTATTCCCTATGGATTCAACAAGGCGAAGATCGATCTTAAGATCATGAAAAGGCTCAAAAACAATGGAAACGGGAAACTCATACTCGTCACGGCGATTAACCCGACACCGGCCGGTGAAGGAAAAACGACCGTATCGATCGGACTCGCACAAGGCTTAAAAAAAGTTGGAAAACGTTCCTTCATCGCGTTACGCGAGCCAAGCCTTGGACCGGTATTCGGTCTCAAAGGAGGCGCCACCGGTGGTGGGAAATCGATCGTATTGCCGGAAGAAGAAATCAACCTTCATTTCACGGGGGACTTGCACGCCATCACGTCGGCTCATAACCTTTTGAGCGCACTGATCGACAACCACATCCACCAGGGCAACGACCTTGGTATCGATCGTGTCGTATGGCCACGTACAATGGACATGAACGACCGGGCGCTTAGAACTTTCGAAACGAAAACCCGTAAAGACGGATTCGTCATTACAGCGGCATCGGAAATCATGGCGATTCTCGCTCTCGCGAATGACTTGAACGACTTGAATGAACGGATCAATCGCATCCTTATCGGTTATGATCAGGAAAACAAACCGCTTTTCGTTTCCGATCTCGGTGGGTCCGCTGCGATGACGCTTCTTTTAAAAGACGCCATGAATCCCAATATGGTTCAATCGGTCGAAGGCGTTCCCGCATTCATTCACGCCGGACCTTTCGCGAATATCGCTCATGGCTGCAATTCCGTGGTCGCGACCAAAATGGCGCTCAAACTCGGCGAGTACGTCGTAACCGAAGCGGGCTTCGGTGCCGATCTCGGTATGGAAAAGTTTTTGGATCTAAAGATGCCGCATCTGCCGAAAGATGTCGATGCCATCGTGATCGTCGCGACACTTAGGGCTTTGAAGCTGCACGGTGGTGCTTCCGACTATGAGAAAAACGATCTAGCAGCACTCAAGGCGGGCTTGCCGCACCTCGAGAAACACATCCGAAACATCAAGAACTTCGGTGCGAATTTCGTGATCGCGCTCAATCACTTCAAAGACGACGATCAAAAAGAAATCGATCACATGATGGATTGGGCGAGACAAAACGGTTATCCGATCGCGCTGGCCAAAGGATTCGCAGAAGGCGGAGACGGCATGACGGACCTCGCGGAAGAAGTCATCCGACAGGCGAATGTCCCTTCAACGATTACACCGGCATATGACGCGAGCGATTCTCCGCGAACGAAGATCGAGAAAATCGCCAAAACGATCTACGGTGCCAAGGAAGTCGTATTCGGAAAACATGCCCTTAGACAACTCGAAGATTACGCAGAGCTCGGCTGGAACCTACCGGTTTGTATGGCAAAAACGCCACTTTCTTTAACCGGTGATTCTTCGATCAAGGGTCTACCCAAAGATTTTACCCTTGAGATCAAACGCATCAATCCGTCACTCGGTGCCGGATTTCTAGTCGCTCTCACCAAAGGCATCATGGTCATGCCGGGATTGAATAAAACGCCTCGTGCCTTGCGTTTCTACATCGATGACAACGGCGAAATACACGAAAAGGACGCGTGAGCGATATGATTCTCATGAACGGAAGAGACGTATCAAGAGAACGCAACCTCCAGCTCAAAAAACGGATTTCCCATGATCTTGAACGAGGTAAACGCGCACCGGGACTTTCGATCATCCTAATCGGTGACAACCCGGCGAGTTTATCCTATGTCAAAGGAAAGGGAAAGGCCTGTCGACTCGTCGGAATCCATCATGATCTCCACCACCTCGATGCAAGCGTGGAAGAACGTGACGTCGTCGACTTGATTCAAAGGCTCAACGAGGATGACGCCGTCGACGGCATACTCTTACAACTGCCGATTCCGAAACATCTCGACGACCGTAAACTGATCAACTTGATTTCTAAGGATAAGGACGCCGATGGTTTCCACGTCGTCAATCAAGGCAACCTCTATCAGAAGATGCCTTGTATCAAGCCGGCAACACCGAAAGGCATCATGTCCCTCCTTGAAACATTCGCGATCGATGTCAAAGGCATGGACGCCGTCATCATTGGGCGCAGCAATATCGTCGGATTTCCGATCGCTAGGCTTCTGATGGATCAGGGAGCGACGATCACCGTATGTCACAGGCAGACCAAAGACCTTTCGCTACACACGAAACGGGCTGATCTCATCATCGCGTCCGCAGGGAAACCCGAGCTTTTGAAGAAAGATATGGTCAAGGAAGGCGCGGTCGTGATCGACGTCGGCATCAATCGTGTCGACGGTAAACTCGTCGGCGACGTCGACTTCGATGGCGTCAAGGATGTGGCATCCTATTTGACACCCGTACCGCGTGGAGTTGGACCGATGACGATCAATGCACTTCTCGAAAATACCTATGAACTCTATCTCATGCATACGCAATAACAGGAAACACCCGATTTTTTGGGTGTTTTTTTTGGGCTTTTTTGATACAATGAGATTGTAATGAAAAAGGAGAGAAGACATGAACATATGGCATGATATCAAACCATCGCGCATTACGCCCGATTCGTTCATCGCCTGTATCGAGATTTCCAAAGGCAGCAAGAAGAAATACGAACTCGATAAGGATACGGGCATGATCATTTTGGATCGGATTCTTTTCACGTCGACCCACTATCCGGCGAACTACGGTTTCATTCCGCGAACGTATGCCGATGACAACGATCCGCTCGACGTCCTCGTTCTCTGTCAAGAGGACATTGAACCGCTCAGTCTCGTCCTTTGTTATCCGATCGGCGTCATGAAAATGATCGATTCCGATGAGATCGATGAGAAAATCATCGCTATTCCCTTCGGCGATCCCTCTCTGACGCAATATAAGAACATCCATGAACTACCGGGCCATCTTTTAACCGAGATGGGACACTTTTTCGAAGTGTACAAGTCGCTTGAAGGCAAAAAAACATATATTCTCGACGTCGAGGGACCCGAATCGGCCAAGGCGATTATCGCCGGATCGATCGAGACATATAACAGTAAATTTAATACTCAAAAAAACGAGGAGTCGAAATAATGGGAAGAGCATTTGAAGTCCGCAAAGCCGCCATGTTGAAAACATCGGCAGCCAAAAGCAAGCTCTACGCAAAATACGGAAAAGAGATCTACATGGCCGCGAAGTCGGGAGGTCATGACGTCGAAGCCAATCTGACGTTGAAGCGTCTCATCGAAAAAGCGAAAAAGGATCAGGTACCCGGTGATATCATCAAACGGGCGATCGACAAAGCCAAAGGTGGAAGCGAAGAGAGTTATACCGAAATCCGTTATGAAGGGTTTGGTCCCGGAAACAGCGCTTTGATCGTCGAATGTTTGACGGACAACGTCAATCGGACCATCGCTGAAGTTAGAAACTGTTTCACCAAAACCGATGGGAAACTCGGAGTTTCCGGTTCGGCCCTGCATCAGTTCACGCATCAGGCCGTCTTCACGCTTCCGGAAACGACCGAAGATGAAGTGCTTGAAATCCTGGTCATGCACGACCTCGATGTCGATGACATCGAAGAGGAAGAAGGGGGAACGACAATCTATTCGAATGCATCGGATTATCATCGCGTTCGCACGGCGATTCTTGCGGAGAAACCGGAAGTGGAGTTGGAGACCGATGAAATCATGTGGTTACCGATCAATGAAGTTTCACTCGAATCCGACGAAGAGAAAGAACGTTTCGAACGGCTCATCGACATGCTCAACGAACTCGATGATGTTCAAGACGTTTACCACAATGTCACGTGAGAAGAAAGGGTGGAAAGCCATCCTTTTCTTTTGCAGAAACAAACAATTATAAAGACGCGGGAAAAGGCGGAGTCAAGCACTGAAATTAGACCCGAATTTGCTGAAACATTCTTTTGTTTTCCCCGCTCCTATGTTATAATATATTCATGAGTAAACGAGGAGGATATTATGAACCTTAAGGTACATGATCCTACCATAAACAAGGTAATCGAGAGCGAAGCCAAAAGGCAAGAGGAGCATATCGAACTGATCGCTTCCGAGAACTTTGTTTCGGAGGCTGTTTTAGAAGCGCAGGGATCGATTTTTACGAATAAGTATGCCGAGGGATATCCCGGTAAGCGTTATTATGGTGGTTGTGAGTATGCCGATGAGATCGAGACTTTGGCAATTGAAAGACTCAAAACGCTATTCGGTGCGTCCTATGCCAATGTTCAACCCCATTCGGGATCGCAGGCCAACATGGCGACCTATTTTTCTTTGTTGAAACCCGGAGATCTCATTCTCGGGATGTCACTGAGCGAAGGGGGTCACCTGACGCATGGATTTCACCTCAATTTTTCCGGTAAAATCTATCAGAGTGCGTTTTACGGTGTGGATCGTCAGAGTGAACGTATCG
Organism: uncultured Acholeplasmataceae bacterium; assembly: GCA_964444805.1. Classification (GTDB taxonomy): domain Bacteria; phylum Bacillota_I; class Bacilli_A; order Acholeplasmatales; family Acholeplasmataceae; genus RECG01. The sequence goes on from CAYUIK010000007.1 coordinate 31,389, forward strand.
ACTATGATGACGTCTTAGAAAAAGCGCGTACCTTGAAACCGCAGATGATCATTTGTGGGGCCAGTGCCTATTCACGCGTCATCGACTTCAAGCGTTTTCGGGAAATCGCCGATGATGTCGGCGCTTATCTCGTCGCCGATATTGCCCACATCGCCGGTTTGGTAGCGGCCAAGCTACATCCATCACCGCTCCCTTATGCCCACGCCGTGACGTCAACGACACATAAAACGCTCAGGGGCCCACGTGGGGGCGTCATCATGACCAATGATGCCAAGATCGCCAAGAAGATCGATCGGGCCGTTTTCCCCGGTACGCAGGGGGGACCACTTATTCATGTGATCGCCGCGAAAGCGGTAGCGTTTCATGAAGCGCTCCAACCGGAGTTCATCGATTACCAGGCTCAAGTCATTCGGAATGCCAAAGCGATGGCCGATGAACTGATGGATCTGGGGTATCGCGTGATTAGCGGTGGAACCGACAATCACCTCATGCTTGTCGATGTCAAAGGGAAGTACGGAATAACCGGCCTTGATGCCGAAAACACGCTACACCAGGTCAACATCACCTGCAACAAGAACGGGGTCCCCTTTGACGATGAAAAGCCGGCGTATGCGAGTGGTATTCGCTTGGGAACTCCGGCGATTACGACAAGAGGATTCAAAGAAGAAGATGCGAAAGAAGTGGCTCGTCTCATCGACGAGACGCTTAAGAATCGTGATCACGACGAACAGTTGGCGAAAATCAGCGAACGCGTTCTCGCGTTGACACGAAGATATCCATTGTATGCGAAGGGAGCACATAATCAATGATTGCTAAAACAAGGCATATTCCCGACGGGAAAAAAGAACTCAAGAAACTGCCGATCATCCACTACCTCGACGCGGAATATGTTTATTATCCGGTTACGAACGCGCGTTGTCCGGAAGGTGAGACCTGTGTGGTAGGCGGACAATTCGTCAAAGTCGGAGAAGTCATCGGAACCCGCAAGGGCGCGTTCTTCGAACAACAGATGCACGCAACCGTATCCGGTGAAGTCATGGGATACGAAAAGCATGTCGATCAAAGCGGCTTAGTCGTCGACTGTCTCATCGTCAAAAACGACAAGAAATACGAAGTCCA
>CAYUIK010000008.1:0-37636 GCA_964444805.1 uncultured Acholeplasmataceae bacterium
CTTAAAATCCCCGAAGACACGTTCGATCGTTTGCTTGCGCAGAGCATACTTTTCTTTACCGTAATCGGAAAGCCTGATCTCATCCGCGAAGTCGAAGTAACTTTTGAATACGGAAACTCGAAATGTCTTTTTCATGGCTTTCGGACTCAAACAGCGATCTTTCAACGGACAGGACTGACAAATGGATTGATCCAGACTGTACTCCTTGTATCCCTGCCTTGTCGTTGTCACATAAGTCAAGATCTCATAGTTCGGGCACGTATAACAATCCTGTTCCTGATCATAGATGAACGACGTATTCGAAAAGTCGCCTTTCTTTCGATTGGATCGTTTATAGGGCATCAAGGGTAGAATGTTTTGATCCGCGATGGACTTGATGATCGGCCCCATTTTATATCCGGCATCGACTCCCACGGCTTCGATCAAATCCGGATATCGGTCACAGGCTTTCTTGAAAACATCCGGGAACGCTTGGGAATCATGGACGTTCGAGGGTTTTAGGACGTGCCCTAAAACATATCCGTGACGGTCACACACGGCGTGTGCGTTGTATGCGAATACGTGCTCTTTCTCGCTTTTGTTGAGCCATCCGGAGTCCGGATCCGTCTTGCTTTCTTTCTTCCGCTTTTGCTTATCTTTCGGCTTTGGGGGATCGAAGGACTTTTGATCGTAGTCCTTGCGTTCCTCGTTGACGACTTTAAGAACTTCATCTTCAAAAACGCTCTTTTCGGCTTTGACATATCGGTCGATATGTTTCCGTTTGTTCGCGGACGCCTTGATATGCGTACTATCGATAAAGATATAGGTCGCGTCGATCAGCTGTGCCTCTTCAATCTGTTCTAAGATCCCATGAAAGACTTGGTCAAAGATATTGGTATGATAGAATCGCGTGGTGTAGGCTCTCGAGTAGGTGGAGTGATCAGGCACCGGTTCGGAAAACGGAATACCTAGGAAATAACGATAAGCGATGTTGACTTTGATTTCCTCACAGGTCTTTCGGATACTGGGAATCCCAAAAAGTGATTTCAAGATGGCAATCTTAAAAAGAATCACCGGATCATATCCGGGTCTTCCGATTTCGCTGTAATAGGGTTTTGCGAGTTCCCGGATGAAGTCGAATTTGACATGCTTGTTCAGCTTTCGGACAAGATGATTATCGGGAACGAGATCTTCCATCGTCGACATGATGAATTCGTCTCTGGGATTATTGGTTTGATAGCTCATGATACCACCTACCTTATACCTATATTTTAATCAAATCGAATCGACTTGTGAAGGGTTCGAACGAATTTCTGCTAACTTTGTGGATAACTTGAAGCGAATCATTAAAAAAAGTACCTTCCGGGGCGGAAAGTACTTTCTCAACAGTCTGAAAGGAACCATGCGTTCCTTTTTTTATAGAATGAAGAGTATGCCGAGGATGGCGATCAGATTGGAAAGAATGTGTACGGCAATCGGCACCCATACGTTTCTATTGTTGCGTAAATAGATGATGCCGAAAATGATTCCCATCACGAAGTAGCTGACGCCGTTGATGAGCGCCTCTCGAATGGATGCTTCACCGATTAGATGGATCGTTCCAAAAGCAAGAGTTGATACAATGAGCGCGATTTTATCGGATGGAATCAAGCCAAAGATGGCCTTTCGAAAAACGAGTTCTTCGACGATCGGTCCCATGATAATCGCCGATAATAACATAAAGACGATACCGTTGGAATTGAGTGCTTCGATGATCGTCAACTGGTTGACGCTTGCACTGATGTCAATGGCCAAAAGGGAACTGAGTGCATTGGAGAGGACGTTGGAAACGAGATTTCCTGCAATCAGGTAGAGATAACCGATAACGATGATTGCGAGCCAGGTGTTTTTGATTTTAAGGAAGGACTTGAAGTCATCGCGCAAGTCACGTTTCATGATCAAAATCAAACCGGGTAAAAGCACGAGATAGATCATAAAGTTGAGAAGGCTCATTCCAAGGGGTGAAAAATCGGTCATGTCGCCGGATATGGTTGTCGCCTGATCGTGGTACGCATCCGGAAAATCGAGGTTTTCGCCGACATAAAGCGTTATAGTTCGTTCACTGTCACCCCAAGTCTTGATGTTGCCGGACAGCAACTGATCGATCTTGGCCTGATCGAGTTCTTCTTCTTCACCGGTCAAGAGCGTATCATCGACGTCAGCGTTTTCCATGTGCGTAATGATGTAGTAGTCATCCTTGTAAGGATCCGTCCGCAAATATGCCTCGTATTGCGGATTGACATGGGTATCGTATACCGTCTGTTCGAGAATGGTGATACCGGATATATCGTAGACAACGGCATTGATGACGCGTTCTTCTTCACTTGAGGTCGAAAGCAAGCCTGCGAATGAACCCATAACAACGAAAAGAATGCTCGAGACGACGAACATCACGAGTAAGTAGAAGATGATTGCCGATCCGTAACTCCTTTTTTGTTCCGGATCGGGAACGTATCGTTCCTGTTTCTCTTTTTGTTTGAAAAGGTCCTCGAATTTTCTGATTTGATTTTGTTTTTCCATGATGATCACCCAAAATCAATTATAACTTAAAAACGGATGAATTGGTACTGAGACATCAAAAATGTGATAAAATGGTAAGTAATATGGGAAGGATTTCAGGTGAAAACATGAAACGAATTCTAGTAGCAACACACAATCCATCCAAACTCAAAGAGTTTAAAGACATTTTTGCCCAATATCCCGTGGACCTCATTTCTCTTGCTGACTTGAGCGATCTCGCCGAGGTCGTTGAGGATGGTACGACCTTTTCGGACAATGCCCGGCTCAAAGCCATTTATTTCGCGAAAAAGCATCGTCTCACGACGGTCGCCGATGATTCCGGTCTTGTCATCGATGCTTTGGACGGACAACCCGGTATCTTTTCCGCACGCTACAGCGGGAAAGGCGACCAGGCCAATAATGTCAAAGTGCTCAAAGAGATGCAGGATGTTTCCAAGCGTAGCGCACATTTCATGACATCGATCGCTCTTTGCACGCCCAAAGGCGATTGCCGCATTTATCAAGGAAGAATCGATGGGACCATCGCCTATGAGCAAAAAGGAGTCAAGGGGTTCGGATATGATCCGATTTTCATACCGGAATCCTATGACAAGACGTTTGCCGAGCTCGGAGAAGCCGTGAAAAACAAGATTTCGCACCGGGCGATCGCCCTTAACAAACTCAAGGAGAATCTTGATGACGCTATTACTGACAAGTGACGTGCACGGCGATATGGATCGCCTGAAACGTCTGATCGAAAAGTATCCGGATGTCGATCTCCATATCGACGCCGGAGATCTTTGTTTGAAAAACCAGACCTTTCATCATCGGTTTACGACGGTTAAGGGCAATAACGATTTCGGCAGTAACGAGCCGCTCATGCGTCTGATCGATCTCGGTGAGCTCAAGGTCATGGTTTGCCACGGACACATCGAACACGTGAAATTCGGTCTCGAGCGACTCAAACTCAAAGCGAAAGCTCATGACGCGAACATGTGCATTTTCGGTCATACCCATCGGCGTTATCTCGACCGACAGGAAAACATACTTTTTATCAATCCCGGCTCCTTAGGAGGAGCGGATCACAGCTTTGCCATCTACGAGGACGGTCAAGTTCGCTTCGACCGTATGAATAATGGATCCGAGTAGGCGTATCCAAGAACGCGCGGCACGCGCCTTTCAGGCGAAACCGGAAAACGTCGTCATCGTGAAACGACTGCTCGGGGGAATGAGTCATCTGACGTACCATATTTCCGTTGCGGGAAACGATTATACGTATCGCATCATTGGTGAAGGCGGAAACCTGTTCGTTGATCGGCAAGTTGAATACGATAACATCAGACGGATCGAGTCGTTACAGCTGAACAATGAAACGGTATATTTCGATGTCGAAACGGGAGAAAAGGCCGCACGTTACGTTCAGGGAACCATCCTGTCCGAAGTCGATGTGACGCCGCATCTTTCTTTGGTTGCTCAAGCCCTCAGAAAACTGCATGGAAGTAAAATCGAACCCGCAACGGATTACGGTTTGATCGAAAGACTGAATCGGTATGAGAGCTATACGACGGAACGAAGCGCGCGTTACGTAACGCTCAAACAAGCATGGATTGAACGCTACCACGCGAAGCACGAACGTGAACCCAAAGTGTTTTGTCATAACGACGCCCAGCGGTCGAATATGGTAATCGGTAACGACCGATTCTATTTGCTCGACTGGGAATATGCCGGAAAGAATGCATTTTACTATGATATCGCGAGCTTTGGTAATGTTCGTTTCCAAGATGCGCTTGCTTTGCTTGACGTCTATCTCGGACGACCGTCCAACGAACAGGAAAAGGATCATGTGCGCTTTTATCGCATGTTCCAAGCTTTGCAGTGGCATCAGGTGGCGTCTTACAAGGAAACGATCGGCTTGAGCGAGGTCGTCGGTTTTAACTTCAAGAATCTGGCCGATTCCTATCTCGAACTCGCCGACTGGCTCTATCGATCGATCGAGGAGTGGTAGTGTGCGTCTGAAAGACATACTGAATCTAAAAGCGGAACCGAAGAGTCTCAATACGATCAAGACTTTTTTGGAACAATCGCTCAGTCACGTCGACTACCAGGCGGCATACAGTCGTTATTTTTCGATTGCTCTCGACCTTTCCCTGAACCAACTCGTCGTTGACGAAGGCGGACGCATTATCAAAGAAATCGAGAATCAGCGGGAAACGGAGTATTTAGAACAGATCTTGAAACATGTGATCGACGCCTGTCTCAAGTTGGAGATCTACGATCAGGCGAAGTCCTATATCGAAAAAAGAAAGGCTTTGCTTCCTGTTCTCCGTCAATACGAGAGTATTTTGGAAGACGTCGCCTACAAGAAGGCTTTAGGACAACCCTATCTCGAAGATCTCCAAAAAATCACCAGTGATGTAATTCCGGATCCGGTTCGAATCCATGTCTATGAGGAAATGTTTCTCGTTCACCGCAACGCAGGTGACTATAATCAGGCCCTCGCCTGCATCCATGAGCTCTACCGCTATGACCTCGAACACGCCTATATCGACGAGGAGCTCCGCTTGCTTCTCGCTCTTGAACGTTATGATGAGGCTTTGACTCGCGCCGATGAAGAACTCAAAAGAAACAAGGACAACGTCGTCGCCGTTGAAACACTCATTCGCGTCTATATCCATGACGAGGACTATCACAAGGCGATGACACTTGAAGCCGAGTACGAAGAACTCGTCGACCAAAAAGACCAGGCGTTCAAGGTTGCCTATTTCGAACTTCTTGTCGAACTCTATGAGAAGATGGGAAACAAACTCTCATACGACGTCTATCAAAGAAAACTGCGTAACGCGAAGCGGGCAATCGGGCGGAAAGAGACCTTTAAGCAAAAAGAAGAAGAACCGGCACAGACCATCGTCGTTGAACCGATCGCGCAAAAGACACATGCTAGACAGCATGCACTTGAGCACTTCGAACTCGCCAATCAAATGATTTTATTCGCGCACCAACTCGATGAAAAAAAACCTCTTCGCGAATATTTACGCATGCTCTTTATTCACGTTTCTAAGTCGATTCAGGCGAAAGATTTGATCGTCTATCTCGATCGAAGGTCACCGAATCTCTTCCACTACAAGAAAGAAAGGCTTTATGACAAGACGATTTTGAAAGAACAGATCGCTGATACGGTACAAGCCGCTGTCCTCGAGAATCAAACGGAAGTTCATGAAAGAATCAGTCAGATCAAGTGGAAGAAAGACATACTCACGCAAAAGGACTTCGACGAAAAGACGAGCTTTGTCTATAATTTTCCGATGGGAAAAGACGGCGTTTTTACGGCCTCTTTCGAAGCGTCGATTCCGGACCCCGAGACATATTATGATGCCTTGAAAGTGCTCGGCAATGTGATCTATGCGCACTTACTCGACGAACGGAAGAATGATCGTTTGCGACGCAATAATCGTTTCTATGAAGCGATTTTAGCGAGTCCGGTCGTGATGTTGCGCTATATGGACGAAATGACGTCGACCTATAATGACGCGGCACAGAGGTTTTTTGGTATTGATCGTCATCATCACCTCGAAATCTTTCTGCGGGACATGTCCTATGAATTTGTTTCCGACTATAAAAAGACGATCCAGACGATGTTTGGCAAAGCTGATGTCACCAAGACGATGTCGTATCGTTTTCAAGACAAGCATGTCTTTGAACGCATGCACGCCTTTCGAATCGATGAACGGATCTATGTCGTCAGTGCGTTTTACGACCTTACCGATGAAGCCAATCGGACGAAAGAACTCATCGAAAAAGCGACGATTGACGAAGAAAGCGAACTTTTAAATCGACACGCTCTAGCCGAACGACTCGATGATCATCTCAAAGACAAAGCGAGTCTTTTACTCATCGAACTCGATACGAATCTCAAGCACATCTACGGCAGTGAAGCCATGCGTCGTTATTTCAAAGAGTTTTCGCAAGTATCGAAGAAATACTTCGAAGGGGGAACGACATATCGCTTCGATTTCAATCAGATCCTTGTATTGATCGATCGAAACGATATTCGTACGGTAAGCAAACTCATCAAGAATTACATAAAAACGATTGAGAACTATGTCTCGCAAGTCCTCCCCTACGAAACGTTTCAAATCAAGGTCGGTATCGTTCGTTACCCGGTCGTGACATTCGAGAAACAAAAGGACAAACTCTTTCGTTATCTCGGTATCGCTTTAGAAAAAGCGAAACGCCTGCAGGAAACCAATTACGTCTTTTTCAATTATTCCGATTATGAGGACGACGTGTTCGAACAGCACATCATCGACCAACTGAATGAGGCGATCGAGAACAATACGCTTGAATTGTCGTTCAAACAGATTACCGACCTCGAAAAGAATCGTGTTTGGCAATATGAGAGTGAACTCGGACTGCCGAATCTTGCCGTCGATTCCAAATATTTTTTAGCGATTGCGAGAAAACGCCATCGCATCAAGGATCTCGAGCGCTTCCATATCAAAAGCGTGTGCGCTTTTTTGAGTGGTCTTGAAAAGGAAACGGAGCGGCTGATCAAGATCACGATTCCGATTTCGAAGGAAACATTTCTCGATCCCAAGTTCAATCCGTTTGTTTTCGGTCTTTTACAGAAACATGCGATTCCTTACGCGTTCATCCGGTTCAAATTCGCAATGGAACTCAAACCCAATCAATACGCAACCCAGATTCAGGAATTGATCGATTATGGGATTTCCTTGGATACGACGTCGCTTGAAATGGCTCTAGCTTATCCTTTTCACGCGTTGCACGTCAAATACCCGAAAGGGATTGTCAAGGGGGATTCCTATTTGAAAAAAGTCAAAGAGATGTTAGAGGATTTCGACATGGCACTCGTCATTCGCCAGGTCGATACGAAAGATCAGAAAGAGGATGTCAAACGTCTCGGGCTGCGTTATGCCGAAGGTGATATCTATAAGGATCTACCGGCTGCCGTTTTGCTCGAAAAGATCAAGGAGAGCCTTTAATGTACGATCAACTCAAGCGTTATTTGATCATGAACGAGAAACACGCATCGAACAGCCATGCTAATCGAGCCGAGGCTTCTTTTCACATGCTCGCGCATGTCGATCGGATGATCGATGCTTTCAAGGTGAACAAGAGTCAGGATCATGGCAACGTTCTTCTCGATGTCTTTGGTCTGTTACAAGGCCTTTTTGTAGCGATTGACGCCCTCTATGACCTTGCGATCGGGTTGACGTCCTATAAGTATCATATCAATGTGAATCAAAACGACGTCCTACACGAACTGAAGTTCGTTCGAAACGATATCGTCGGTCATCCGACGCATCGGACCTATCATGACGGGGGGACCGGGTTCTCGATCATTGACATGGATTCTCTTTCAAGAGACCAGATGACCTATAAGACCTATGTATACAAGAGGAATGCGTTCGATATTCAGACGCGAACCCTTCGATTTCGGGACTTGACCGAAGCCTATTTGCAGGAAAAGGACGCTTTACTCAAAGATCTGTACAATTACTTGGACAAGGATCAAGCGCGCACGGACATCCCTGAGAAAGTCTTTCGTCTTTATGAGACACTGAATCAGGATTTACTAAAAGAGATCAAAAATGATTTCACGAAGGCTTATGACGTGCCCGAAACCTCGCATCATCGCTTTCTCTGGCGCCTCGACCTGTTGAAACAAGCCATCAACTGGCAGGAAAACGACGATGAGCTGAACCGGTTCATCGGATATGTCTGCAAGAAGCAGGCAGCGAAATTGTATCGAATCGCGCTCGGCATGGCGGATCGTAATGCGGAGGATCTCTATACGTCACTTCCGAGTATTCTCGTTTCGTTCTATCGTTTCATGCGACGAAACGAAAAGGAAGCCTTACCACTTCTAAAAAACATACATGACCAGAAACACCCCTTTTTCAAAAGCGACCTCGAAGCATTTGCGAAGCTCGATCTCGATGAGCCGACACAAAAGATCATCGACTGGATGAAAGGTCTCGACGAGGAAGAAAAAATCTATCTGATCGGTTCGATTTTACGCGAATATCGTCCGAAGCAATAAAGAAAGTGTGGTATAATAAGTGGTGGATCGTTTGTTCGAAAAATGAAGTGAACGACGCTTAGAACATGAATGATGAAAGGAGTAGGATCCAGCGAAATCAAGCGGTTGGATCCATACGTATACAATGGCCTGGAGCAATGAAACATTTCTCATCGGCGAAAAAGTCAAAGTCGAAGGTGAAAAACAACACGGTGTCATTACACGCATCGATATCGATCGTGGGCTGATCTATGTCCTTTTTCCGAGAATGCGTGAAGAAGCCTATCCGTACCCGGAAGCGATCGAACAGTTTAAGTTGAAACCCGAAGTCAAGAAGAAATAAGCACCTTCGTGTTTATTTTTTTTCAAATGAGTATCGAACAGAGGAAGTGATTGAATTGAACAAAAGGAAACAAAGGCTGCTCATCGCCTACCTTGTGTTGCTGATTCCGGCGGTAATCGTGCTTTATTTCTCCCTCGATCATTATTTTGAAACCCATTTTTCCTATCTTAATCGTGCTTTTTTCCATACGGTATCCATGTTCATTTTGACGCTCGTTCTTCTTGTCGTCGTGTGGCTGTTTCATGTGCATGTCGATGAGAAGAAGGTACTCGAATTCAACGATCTGATCGCGCAGTTTTCGGACCGTGCCATCGTAATCGTCAACAAGAGGTATGAAATTATCCACATCAATCGCCTCTATGAGAAGATTACGGGGTTTCGCCGAAGTCAGTTGCTGGGCCAACCGATCACCGCTCAGTTTACGAGCATCTATAGACCGACGATCGATTCCTCGATGTTCGTCGAAGCCGATAAAAGCGTTCACGTTGATCGCGTCCTATGGAGTAGAACGGACCATGGAATCGATCGCTTACACCGAATCACGTGCTACGCCATTCAGCGGAAAAATGGGCGTACGGGCTACTATTTGCTCGTAGGAGACGCACAGAATATCGAGAGTCAGATGATGCTGCCATTCGACGATTATCGGAATAGACGCATGACGGAACGGATGCTCGCCATGCCTGAAAGTGATCGCCCGATCCGTGATATGGTTGAAACAGGGGAACCATTCTCAGTTATCGCACTCTTTCTGATGAACATCCAATTGCTAGAAGCAAGGTTTTCACAAGATGAAATCCAGCAAGCGCTCAACGGCTTCCTGCGAAATCTTAGATGTCTTCTCGAAAAAAAAGCGACCATCATGGCCATCGAGAACGGTCCTTTTTTCATACTCTCACACCACCTTGAGGACGCCCAGAAAGCGATTGAAGCTGCAGCTAAAACCAACGCCATTCGTGATGAGCTCGTTTCATTTCAAGTTAAACTTGGGATTGCCAGATATCCGCAAGACAGTACGGACCCACGATTACTCATGAGCTATGCGCATCTTGCGCTGACGTCAAGTAAAAGCGCAATCGGTCCTTTCCAGCCTTCCTATGCTCTATTAATCGAACGAGAGATAAAAATCGAAAGTGCACTGCAAAAAGCGCTCGATCATCAAGAGTTTTCGCTTTACTATCAACCACAGATCGATGCGCTAAACCATCGTGTTGTCGGAGTAGAGGCACTCCTGAGATGGCGAAGTGATGAACTCGGCAATGTGAGTCCGGGCGTGTTCATTCCGATTGCCGAACGTTATGGATATATTGCCGCCATCGGTGTGCTCGTACTTCGGATGATCGCAAAAGACATCGATACACTCGCAGCAATCGGCCAAAACCCGCTCATATCGATCAATACCTCAACCAAACAGTTGCTCGATTCCAACTGGTACCGTTCGATCGAAACGATGATTGAAAAAAAGAAAACATTGGCCAGTCAACTGAGTTTTGAGATCGACGAGGGTGCGCTTTTGACGAATATCGATCAGGCGCGATCCTACATCGATGCCCTCAAGGAACTCGGGGTATCCCTAGTCATTGACAATTTCGGTAAAGGCTACTCGTCTTTCGTCGAACTCAAACGCCTGCCCATCGACGGACTCAAGATCGACCGCATGTTCGTCATGAACTATCCGAAAGATGACGGCAAAATCGTTGCTTCGCTGCTCGCGCTAGCCAAACACTTGGGTGTCGATGCCATCGTCGAGGGTGTGGAAAACGACATGCAAAAGGATTTCGTTATCGCACACGGAGCTCGCGTCATTCAAGGATATTATTATGCTCGGCCGATGCCACTTGAAGATCTGATCGAGTTCATGCTTTCTTTTGATCGTTCATAAGAAAAGATCGCGATCGATCCGATCCCTTGAGAAATGGTTTTTCATATGGTGCGTTCCATGTTAAAATAGATTTAAGGAAAATTTAATGACTCGGAGGTCGATCACATGTTTTTTGAACCACTAAAAGTCAAGCATATCGAACTAAAAAATCGTTCCGTTCTCCCACCTATGTGCATGTATCAAGCCGAGGAGGACGGAATTGCGAAGGACTTCCATGTCGCTCACTACGCCCAACGGGCTTTGGGAGGCATAGGATTGATCATACAGGAAGCGACTGCGGTCACGGCCGATGGTCGTATTTCAAGAAATGATCTCGGAATTTGGAGTGATGACCATGTTCCCGGCCTAAAACGAATCGTCAAGGCGATCAAAGATCACGGATCGGTTGCCGGTATCCAGATCAATCATGCCGGAAGAAAAGCCAGAACGGACAATCCGATGGGTCCGACCGATGATCCATACTATCCGGATTCTCAGCCGAAAGCGATGACGACTAAGGATATCAAGGATACGATCGAAGCATTCAAACAGGCTGCGCGTCGGGCCGATGAAGCGGGTTATGACGTTCTTGAAATCCATGGTGCACACGGATATCTCATCTTTGAATTTCTTTCCCCGCTTACGAACAAAAGAACCGACAAATACGCGGACGGGACGGTGTTTTTGCAAGAACTCATGCAAGCCGTCCGTGAAGTCTGGCCCCGAAACAAAGTGATCGTCCTCAGGATTAGCGCATACGAATATCGTGAGGCCGGGCTGCAACCCGAAGATGCCGCTGCCATCATTAGCGCACTCGGAGAAAACGGACCGGATATCGCGCACGTTAGCTCCGGCGGCAATGTCCCGGCCAATATCGTTCCTTACCCGGGATATCAGCTTCGTTTCGCTAAAATCGTCCGTGAGAAAACGAAAAAGATTACGATCGGCGGCGGCCTCATCACTGATCTTAAATTGGCGGAATTCGCTTTACAAGAGGATTATTGTGATCTTGTGTTCTTCGGTCGTGCACTTCTTAAAGATGCGAATTTTGTTTTGAATCACGCCCAAGAAATCGGTGTTGATATCGAATGGCCCAAGCCCTACGAACGCGGAAAATAGGAGGTAATGATATGGCATGGATCAAAGAAAAAGATCCAAAGCAAGACCAGCGACTCCAGACCATTTATGAAGACGTCCGTAAGCGGACGAAGCAAGACGTCGATCACATCTATCGCGTACACTCGCTCGATGCCAAAGCACTCGAAAATCACAAGAACCTATATGAGCACCTCATGTTCGGTGAAAGTGAACTGTCAAGAAAAGAACGTGAAATGATCGCGGTTGTCGTATCGAGCGCCAATGGTTGTCCATATTGCATAACCCATCACGAAGAAGCCTTGAGATACGTGACAGACGATCAGGCGCTTATGGAAAAGATCGCAAAAGACTACTCGAGCGCGCCTTTGACCAGACGCGAGAGGGCTATGCTCGATTACGCGAAAAAGTTGACCGAGACGCCATACCAAATGGTTCAAGACGATATCGTCCGCATGCGGTTATTACAACTGAGTGATCTCGCAATCTTTCAGATCAACCAGATCGTTGCGTATTTCAACTATGTCAATCGGATCGTTTTCGGTCTTGGTGTCGAACTCGAACAGCGCTGATTCACATGATTCGCTTCGGTTACTGAAAGGAATTCGTCTATGATCAATGAGATACACGCGGACATACTGAAGGATCTCCCCTTCCCCTTCGCCTACTGTCGAATCATCCTCGACGATGAACAGAGGCCATCGGACTATACGGTGCTCGTCGCCAACGATCGGTTTTGCCGGATGCTCGGCGTGAGTCGCGGACGTATGATCGGCAAACCGATTTCGAAAGTTATTCCTGCGATGTGGGAGAAGGAATGTCAAAAACTCGACGTTTTTCACGATATCGCTAAAAACTTGACGGAGACCGAGTATCAACAAACGAACGACCATGACATGCGCGACTATCACGTTCGCGTCTATTCCAGTCGAAAAGATCACTTCATCAAAGTTTATGCCGATATTACGGCCCAGTTAAAACTGTCCCGGGCATCGGAAAACTTTTTGAATACGTTCGGTGAGACGATCGATTATCAAAAGATTACCGATGATATCCGTACGCTCTCCGGAGCGAAATATGCCGCGTTTAACGTGTTCAAGGAAAATGGTCTTGACTTTCAGACTGTCGCCTTGTCCGGCATTCATCAAAACATTCAAAAAGCGATCAGAGTACTTGGATTCAATCCGCTGAATAAGACGTGGGAACACGATCCGCACCGGGCGAAACGCATTGAAAAGAGCCAAACGACCTATTTTCATGCCTTGCACGAACTCGCGGATTACGCGGTTTCGAGCGCGCTCATCAGGGTTCTCGAAAAAATGTTTGGCGTCAGGCGGGCCATTGTCGTCAAGATTACCAAGGATGGACGGATGCTCGGTGATTTTACGTTGATGATGCCGGTCCATGAAAAACCGTTTCTCGAAAGCACGCTCGAAACCTATGCGAGCCAAGTCGGGCTCTTTCTCGAAAAACAACGCGCGCTCGAAGCACTCGGTAGAAGTGAGGCGGAGTACCGGCACTTGATCGAAAACATCGGTGAGATCTTTTTCAGGATCAGCCTCGAAGGCGTCATTACCTATGCATCTTCGGCCACGCGAGCACTCTTGGGCTATGATGTGGAAGAGATACGGGGGAAATCGGCTGCATCGATGATCCATTTAGAGGATCGCGCTAACGTCGAAACAAAACTTAAAGAGATCGCCAATACCAATGAAAAGACACGGTTGGATTATCGGATCATGCACAAAGATGGCGATGTTCGTTGGCATACGTCGACGATTACTCCACTCTATGACGATGACGATCAGATGACCGGATTTATGGGTACGGCGCACGACATCACCTATCGAAAGCGAATCGAAGAAGAGTTGAAGCGATCGGAAAGCACACTGCAAACGATTTTCAGTCACTTGCATTTCGGCATCGCTCTCTATGACTATGTCAAGGATTCCATCGTTTACACCAACGAACAGTTTCTCGAACTCTATGGCGTAAACAAAGATCAGATGACACGTGCAAAAGATGTCTATCGAGCGATTACCGATGATCCCAAGCGCCAGAAAATGCTCGAAGAGGTCGTTGTTAAAGCGATGTCTTCCGATGACCCCGAAAAAATGTCATGGGATGATATCATGATTGATCGCGGGGGTGAAAAACGATTTCTCGCTGCCTATATCATCAAAATACCGGATTCGAACATGATCGTCTCAACCGCGCGTGACATAACCGAATCCATCTACAAACAACGACAGATCGAATATGTCAGCTATCATGACTATCTCACCGATCTCTATAACCGCCGGTTCTATGAAAAGAAACTGACCGAGCTCGATCACAAGGAAAACCTTCCCCTTGGGCTCATGCTCATCGATCTTAATGGCTTGAAATTGATCAACGATGCCTATGGGCACACCGTGGGCGACAAAGCACTCAAGATCGTTGCTGAGACACTAAAAGAACTGGGCGATCCGGGGATTTATGCCGCCCGCGTCGGTGGCGATGAGTTCGCGCTGCTCGTTCCCAATACGTGTGAAGCGGATATGAATGGTTATGCCGAGCGCATCAAGGAAAGACTTTCACGCGTCAAGATCGATCACGTGATGATTTCAGTTGCCATCGGATACGCCATCAAATTCCGTAGCGAAGAGGATGTCTACGTCATATCGAAGAGCGCCGAAGACACGATGTATCGACATAAGATCACCGAAGGATCGAGCGCACGAAATCGGACGATTCAAACGATTTTAACGACCTTGACCGAAAAATACAGCTATGAACGCACGCACTCGAAGCGCGTCAGCGCGATGTGTCTCAAAATGGGACGAGCACTCGGTCTCAGTGACGATGATCAAAAGGAGCTCGCTTTAGCCGGACTCTTTCACGATATTGGGAAAATCGCCATTCCCGATCACATTTTGGGAAAGCAGGAAGCGCTCACGGCTGAGGAATATGAACGGATGAAAACACATACGGAAGCAGGTTACCAAATTCTTCGCGCCGCCGATGAGTACTCGAACCTCGCCGAGTATGCGCTCTATCACCATGAACGATACGACGGGAAGGGCTATCCGACCGGACTCAAGGGTGACAAGATTCCTTATTTCGCCCGGATCATCAGCATCGCCGATGCCTACGAGGCGATGACGTCCGAGCGCAGTTATCGAGTCAAGAAGACGAAAGAAGAAGCGATAATTGAGCTTCGCGCCTGTGCGGGACGTCAATTCGATCCCGAACTGACGGAAACCTTCATAAAACATGTCGTGAACAAGGCTTGAAAAAGGACGACCACGTCAATCCCGGGCGTCCTGTTTTTTTATTCGGGGTCTGTTTTTGTCAGGTGTCTTGCTACTTCAAGTCCCATCACGACACATTCTGTGACCGCGCAACTGCCTAGTCTCGACGCGCCATGGACGCCCCCCGTGACTTCGCCGATCGCGTAGAGTCGTCGGATCGGTGCGTGTTCTGTGCTCTGGACCCGACTTTTTGGATCGATTTTGACGCCCCCCATCGTATGATGGACTTTGGGTACTGCCCGCATGACGTAATAGGGCGGTTGATCGAGAGGGAGCTGGTCGGTAATCGGTTTCTTGAACGCTTCGTCAGATGCCGCCCGTACCGATTCATTATAGGTCTCGATCGTCTTTTCTAGAGCCTCTAGATTGACATCGTAAGCCTCAGCTAGAGCCTTTAGTGAGGGGTATGATCGAAGAATTTTCTTGTTTAGCAATTTTTGCAGGTTCCACCCCGCCCGATCGACGGCGTTTTGATCGGCGATTGCCAGCGCGTAAGTCCTCAGTTTCAACATGGCATCGGCGACGACTTTGCGGTCGCCGAGTTCATTGATGAATCTCTTACCTGTTTTCGGATCCATGAGAATCCCATATGGAAGGGCGACATAGTCGCCGAATCGTGGCCCGAGTCCGAACCCCTTTTCATCGAGTGACGCCCATGGGCCGAGCTGAATTTGATCCATATCGATGAGCTTGGCGCCTATTCGAGCGAGTTTTTTCAGTAATTCGCCGGTTGCGCTCTTTTTATTCGTACTCATCGTTTTTTCATCGATCTTGCCGTGTCGCTTTAACAGGGCGTGATCGTGCCCGAATCCGCCGCTAGCAATGATGACGGCCTTGTTGGCACGAATCGTTTCATAAGTCGGGCTCTTTTCTTGTCCGAATCGATATGAGGTATTGACGATGACACCGTCATAGATACCGTCGGAATCGATGAAATCAATGACTTGCGCGTTCAATCGTAAGTCGATGTTGAGTTCTTGCAGCTTAGCTTCAGCGGCCTTAATCATCGTTCGTCCGGTAAGACCTTTGGGAGAATAGCAGCGCGGAACGGAATGTCCGCCGAAATAGTCCACCCGATCGAGATAGTCAACACCAAGAACGTCTCGCGTCCATTCGAATGCTTCTTTGGCCATGCTCGTAATGAGACGAACGAGCTCAGAATCGTTCCGATGATCTCCGGCTTCAAGCATGTCTTTGGCCATCAGTTCCGGTGAATCCGTGATCCCCCGCAAGTCCTGCAGGTCGGTATTTGGTGCGGCGATCCCACCATCACTGATGATCGAGTTCCCGCCGATGCGTGCCATTTTTTCAATGACGAGCACAGAAGCGTTCCGGCGTGCCGCTTCGATCGCACAGGTGAGTCCGGCGAACCCCGATCCGATGATTATGAGGTCGTATCTCGTTTCTTTCATGCAATCACATCGCTTTCCATTATGACTATAACACAGGCAAGTGCTTTTTTCAATTACAGGTCCGTCTCGAACACGCGACGCGGATGAATGGTTACGCGGATGAATGTGAAACCAGGCAAGGAACAACTTGCGATACGCTTTTTAAGGATTGTTTCGCGATTTTGTCTTTGTTGAAATCCGTGGTATAATAATGCAAATCAGGATATGAAACATGAGGTGATCGGCCATGTATGAGAGTACGAGAAATCGCAAACTGTGTGTCAGTGCATCACAGGCGATCGTTTCCGGCATCGCGCCAGATGGCGGTCTCTACGTTCCCAAACGTTTTGAACCGTTGGATCTTAGCGCGATTCCCTTGACGATTTCCTACCCGGATTTGACCAAGATCGTTTTGAACCATTTTCTCGATGATTTCACAGCACAGGATCTCGCTTTCGTCGATACCGCCTATCAGGACTTTGTGCCCGTCGTCGGTATGCAGGCATTGAGGAACTTTGACGTGCTGTCGCTTGCTTTTGGACCGACGTTCGCTTTTAAGGACATGGCCCTCGTCTTGTTTTCCAAACTGCTTGCCAAAGCCAAAGAGAAACAGGGCATGCAAAAGAAAACAGTCATCCTAACCGCGACTTCCGGCGATACCGGAAGCGCGACACTGAACGGTTTCAAGGATGATCCGATGACAGGGGTCGTCGTTTTCTATCCCTTTCAAGGCGTTAGTGCCTTTCAAGAAAAGCAGATGCTTTCATTGACGGATGATCATCATCGTGCGATCGCCCTCAAGGGCAGTTTCGATACGTGTCAGCGTCTCGTTAAAGAGGCTTTTTCACGATTAGAACACGAACATGTCTCGCTATCTTCGGCCAATTCCATCAATATCGCTCGGATCATTCCCCAAGTGGTCTATTATGTCTATGCCTATATCACATGCGTTTCGAGGGAACGCATCCGCTTCGGTGATCCGATCAATGTCACGGTTCCGACCGGTAATTTTGGCAACATTCTCTCAGCATATTTTGCGAAGATGATCGGATTGCCGATCGATACGCTTTTCGTGGCATCGAATGACAATCACGTCTTGACCGATTTTTTCAGGACCGGCGTCTATCAGACGGATCGGACGATCAAAAAAACGATTTCACCATCGATGGATATTTTGGTTTCTTCCAATTTGGAACGCCTCATCTACCTCAAGAGCGAGCGAAACGATGCCTTGGTCCAATCCCTCATGGATGATTTGAAACGAAAGGGCTCTTTTTCACTAGACGATCACAGCATGCATGCTTTTGCTGATTTTTACGCCGATTATGCTAACGAGGAAAAGACGCTTCGGACGATCCGACATACGTTTGATGACGAAGGCGTGTTGATCGACCCCCATACGGCGGTTGCCGTGTCGGTTTACGAGACATATCTCGATGAAGGTAACGAAAAGAAACCGACCGTCATCGTCCAGACGGCGGATCCGTTCAAGTTCAGTGACGCGATGTGCAAAGCCTTCGATCGAAACGCTACGTTCGAAGATCCATTAGAAGCTGTCCGCGAGCTCGAACGACGAACCGGTGTGCGCGCACATGATCGGATAAAACAGGTAATGAGCCAACGGTATGCTCCAACCGTGTGGGCGCCAGAAGAAGCAATGAAGCTCTTGCAGGCATGGATCGGCTGATCCTATGATTCGTATTAAAGTCTCGGCCTCGACTTCGAATCTCGGGAGCGGATTCGATGCGGTTGGCCTCGCACTATCCTTGGAAAATGTTTACGCTTTCGATGCGTCGAATCGTTTTCAAACGAATCGGTTCAAAACATTTGATCCGCCGCATAAAAACCTCATTATAAAAGCCTATCAGAGCGTGTTCGAAAAACTAGGGTACGCCCGGGATCTCGTACCGATTTCGGTGACCGAAATGAAGTCCGACATTCCTTCGACGCGGGGCCTCGGTTCGAGTGCTGCATGCATCGTTGCCGGTATCTTCGCAGCGAACCGCATGCTTGACGATCCCTGGACGAAAGAGGCGTGTTTTCAACATGCCGCTTGGCTCGAAGGTCACCCGGACAATGTCGCTCCGGCGATTTTCGGGGGGATGGTTGCGAGCTATTTTTCGAAGAATCGCTATGTAAAGGCATCCTATCCGGTGCATGAAGGTCTCGTCTTTCATGTCGCGATTCCGCCCTTTTCCGTGAAGACAGGACGCGCGCGTGAGGTCCTACCGAGACGTATTCTTCATCAGGAGGCAGCCCATGCCGTCGCGCGAGCGCTTCATATGCCGAATGCCTTCGCCGCGGGCGACATCGAGCGGATTCGCGATATTTTCGCTGACACGTTGCACGAACCTTACCGATATCCGTTAATTCCGGGTGGGTTAAAACTGAAAGAGACGCTCGAACGACAAGGACATGCGGTCGCGATCAGCGGATCGGGATCGACGCTTCTGATCGTTTCCAAAAACGAGGATCTTGATCGTTTGCAAATCGATTCGAGTTGGGATATCCGGAAGGTTGTCATCGATTACCAAGGCGTCGAAATCATCAGTCAGGGGTGAAAAAATGAAACGATTGCGTGTTGCTCTATTAGGGTTCGGCGTCGTTGGATCCGGTGTCTTCGAGATGCTGCAAAAACCACCATACGATTCACTCGTATCGATCGAATGGATCTTCGTCAAACATCTGAACAAAGATCGTAGAGACGTTCCTCTAGATCTTTTCACGAATCGCATCGACGATCTTTTCCAAACGAAGACGATCGATGTGTTCATCGAAGCGATGGGTGGACTCGATCCGGCCCAGGCGATCTTGCTTAGGGCGATCGACGAAAAGATCCACGTGATTACGGCGAACAAGGAAGTCGTCGATCACGACTTCTATGCGTTCGTTTCTCGTGCTAGGAAGCAAGAGGTCGCTTTTTTGTTTGAGGCGAGCGTCGTTGCCGGCGTTCCCGTCATTTCGTCGCTCGTCGAACTCGTCGATTCCGATCGAATCTTCCGGATCGAAGGCATTTTAAACGGAGCGACGAACGACGTGCTCACGCACGTTCACGCCGGAATGACGTTTTCTAAAGCAACCGAGAGAGCACGGGAACAGGGGTTTCTAGAAGCGGATCCTCGTGATGATTTCGAAGGCTTCGATGCGCTCAGAAAGATCATGATCATGGCGCGTATCGCCTTTAAAAGGGAGATCGAGCAAAAAAACGTATTGCGTATCGGTCTAAAAGACATCACAAGTCCGCTGATTGCCTTCCTTAAATCGCGCAATTGGTGCTTAAAACAAGTTGCCCAGGCAGAGTTCGAAGACGGGAACACGACCATTACGGTTGAACCGATGATCCTCGCATGTGATTCGCTACTCGGATTAGTGGAATACGAGAACAATGCCGTCATTTTCGAGACCGAACAAAGAGGAAGCCTCTGTCTGATTGGCAAAGGTGCCGGAAAAAAGTCGACGGCAGCCGCAATGGTTCATGATCTCATGCTGATCGCCAAAAAACGCTTTTACGTCGTCTCAGACCGAGTCGATGACAAGATCCCAAAGAATGAGACGCGGTTAAAGACCGCTTCCTATCTTTTGCAGGTGAAGACGCTCGATTCATTTTCGTCGATCATACATGCCAAATACGATCACGTCATCATTACGAGACCGATTTCAAAAACGGTTCTTGCAACATATGGAAAGGATATCGTTTTTTATGCCAAAATTCACGAGCAAGTCCGCCTATAATATCGCAGTCGTGGGAGCGACCGGGATCGTCGGACGCAAGATCATTGAGATTCTCGAAGAGCGTCGGATACCGATCGATCGGTTCAAGGTGATTGCGTCCTACCGGTCGGTTGGTCAGCGGATTAGGGCATTCGGCCAGGAGCATGCGGTTGAGGCATTGCATCCGGATGTTTTTCGGGATATGGACGTCGTTTTTTTTAGTGCCGGATCAACTGTTAGTGAACGATATGCCTCATCCGCAGTTCGTCACGGTGCTCTTGTGATCGACAACTCGAATGCCCACCGGATGAAAGGCTATCCTTTGCTCGTTCCTGGCGTCAATGACCACGACATGAGGTTCGAGGGAATCATCGCCAATCCCAATTGCTCGACGATTCAGTCCGTCCATGTTCTTTCGCCGCTTAAGCGCGTGTTCGGATTAAAGAGCGTCAACTATACGACCTATCAATCCGTATCCGGATCCGGACAAAAAGGGCTCGACGAATTCGCCCGTACACGGGTAAGGAAAACATGTGAACTCTATGAGCATCCGATTGCCGAAACGTGCCTTCCCAAGATCGATACGTTTCGCAAAAATGGCTATACGGCCGAAGAGATGAAGATGGTAAACGAAACCCAGGTCATTTTGTCTGACGAACGTCTTAAAGTGAGCGCGACTTGTGTCCGTGTGCCGATCGAATACGGACATGCGGTATCCATGGTGATCGAACTCGACCGTGCTGTAGCACTGGATGAGATCCATCGTGTCTTGAAAACGAATCGACGTCTGTCTATTGTCGATGAAAAAAACAATGAACCCTATCCGACGACGACGCGCGTCAAGGATACGGATCTGATCATGGTCGGACGCATCCGCAAGGATTTGATCGACCCGAAACGCATGTTGCTTTATTGCACCGCGGACAACGTCCGCGTCGGGGCAGCGAGCAACGCCGTACGGATACTCACAAGCATCATCGAAAGGGTGGAAAACCGATGATTACGGTTGCCAAGTTCGGAGGGAGTTCGCTTGCGAACGCCAAACAGTTTCGAAAAGTCAAGGAAATCGTCGAAGCGGACACGAATCGATCGGTCATCGTGGTCTCAGCTCCAGGAAAGCGTCGAGCGAAAGACAACAAGATTACCGATCTGTTTTACCTTTTGCACGCCCACATCACTTACGGTGTCGACCATGACCATGTGTTCGATTTGATCGAATCTCGTTTTTTTGGAATCGCGGATGAGCTCGGACTCGAATTCGATCTTAAGCAGGCATTTCGTCATTATCGGGAAGAAATCCAAAATGTTTCCCTCGATGAACTCGTTAGTCGAGGCGAATATTTGACCGCGCGTCTTTTGGCGGAGTTCATCGGTTACGTTTTCGTCGATGCCAAGGATGTCATCTGCTTTCAGTATAATAGCGAAGTCGACTGGAGCGAGACAAAAAAGCGACTGTTAGACGTTTGCGCGAAGCACAAGAACATCGTGATCCCCGGGTTCTATGGCAGCTATCCCAACGGCAGCATCCACATCATGCCACGCGGTGGCTCCGATCTGACCGGCAGCATTGTCGCGAAAGCACTCAAAGCCAAGCGCTATGAGAACTGGACCGACGTATCCGGCATCATGAAAGCGGATCCCAAGATCGTCAATCATCCCGATAAGATCAAAGAAATCACTTATCATGAGTTGAGAGAACTATCCTACATGGGGGCGAACGTCCTACACGAGGAAGCGATACGCGCGATTCAGGACGCGAATATTCCGATTCACATGCTCAATACCAACGCCATGGACGAAGAGGGAACGCTGATTCGAAAAACGTGTGAAAACGGATCGTCGATTATCACAGGGATCGCTGGAAAAAAAGGGTTCACGGTCCTGACCGTCACAAAAAGCAATGCCGCCGCAAAACGGTCGGTTATCGAGCATGTGCTCAAGGTTTTTTCTAAGTTTCGCGTGAACATCGAACACATCCCTTCTTCCATCGACGCCTTTAGCGTCATCGTGGTTTCGAAGGACATCGAACCCGTTTTCTTCGATCTCATGAGTGAAATCCACCGGATCGAGGATGTGACAGACGTTACCTTTGAGAAGGATATGGCATTGATTAGCGTTGTCGGTCGGAACATGTCGACGAAACCGGGAATCGCCGGAAAACTGTTTTCTGCGATCGGTGATAAAGGGATTAACATCAATATGATCGCTCAATCCTCTCAGGAGATCAATATCGTTGTCGGTGTCAAGAATCAGGACTTAGAAAGAACGATTCGGGCGATCTATGACGCTTTTTAAAACGCCTACGTACCCACATTAGCGTGGGTACGTCCGTTTTTTTATCTAAGGTATTGTGTACTGAATAATACTGTGTTATAGTTAAAACAAGGAAGTGATACCCATGAATGCACAGTTTAAGCGCGGAATCCTAGAGCTTTGCGTCCTTTCTCTTCTCGTCAATCGCGAACTCTACGGTTATCTGATCATCGATGAGTTGTCCGAACATATCGATGTCAGTGAAAACTCGATCTATCCGATCTTGCGACGTTTGACCAAAGATGGATATTTCGAGACGTATCTCAAGGAATCGAGTCAAGGAGCGCCACGCAAGTATTACCGGATGACGGAAAAGGGCTTTGTTTATTATCTCGAACTGCGGGAACAGTGGGATTCGTTTATCGGTGGTGTCTACCATATCATCAATCAAGGAGGAAAAAAGAATGAAGAAATACATCGAAGATTTGCGTCAAGCATTGAAAAGAAAAAACATGAGTGATGAAACGATCGAAGAGATTATTCAGGATCATGAAGACATGATCGAAACCGCTTTGAATGAAGGGCTCGCTCTAGGGGAGATCGAATCTAAATTCGGTGACCCGGTTAAAGTCGCTGAAGAACTCGTTGAACAGTCTTGGCAAGATGCTTCACTAGAATTCGACCAGTGGAAGGTTCATTCGACCTATGACCTCGAAGGCAAGCCGCTTTCGATCGATGTTCATCTCGTCAATGAAGAGATCACGTACAGGATCAGTAAAAAGAAGGAACTCGTCTTGAAATATGCCAGCAAGCAGGCACTCAAAGGATATGACATCGATTTAAAAGACGGGAGATTCACGCTTCGTGCACCAGCAAAAAAAATGTTATCGTTCATTTCTAGCAACCATGTCGAGTTCGTGCTCGAGATTCCCGAATCGGTCGTATTAGACGTGCTTTCGCACAAGGGTGTCAACGGCGATAGCGATTATCGAGGGTTAAATCTGGAAAGACTCATCGTCGATACGACGAACGGAAATCTTTCGCTTCAGGCGCTTCAGGCGAATCAGATAACGATTCACAGTGTCAACGGCGATCTATCGCTTGCGTCGTGTTCGGCCAAAAAACTCGCGTTGTCCTCGATCAGTGGCGATGCCGTCCTCACGGAAACCGACGTTTTTGACCGTTTCAAGTGGCATGCCGTAAGCGGTGAACTCGAACTCGAATCTTTAACGTGCGACCAATGTCTGCTCGAAGTCGTTAGTGGTGACATTAAAGGCAAAGAGTTCTATCCGAAATCACTTTCATTCAAATCCGTCAGTGGAGATCTTGACGTTTATAATCTCAAGGAATTTTCCCATGCGTCATGGAAAACGAAAAGTCTATCCGGAGCCGTGTCCTTTCACTAAAACTTTTATGACCAAAAAGTCTTTCAAGCATGAGAATAATCGGTCCCTAAGGGATACGAAAAAACCGTAAATCAGCGACGGTTTTTTCTATTTTTGCGGCAAAAATGATATAATGGGAATATGAACGCCATCACAAGGAGATGAGTCCACTATGTTTAGGGAAGCGATCAAAAAAACGAAGAACTATACGACCAACGTCGTCCTTTCGATGCGTCGCTTGAGCGGCAAGGTCGATACGGCGATGTTTACGGCAATCATCCTCAATCAGGAAGGTGACTTCTTATCGAGTGCGCATACGTTTCAAATGATTTCGGAATATAAGAAGCATCAAGAACAGATCAAGAAGAACCGGGCCCGTCGCGAGGAACTTAAAACCATGGGCCTATCCAAAGAACAGGAACAGGCGGAGATGATCAAGATGCTCGATCATCCCATGTCGATCACGCACATCGATTTCTATGTTCCCAGGTTCAAGGCGAGCGTTGATTTTTCAACGCTCAAGACGGATTTCAACAAGGATCTTGCGACATTCCGTCTCAAGAATCGTCCGCCGATGGGAATAGCCGATTATCCGCGCTTTTTTGATAACAATCAGGACATGGAAGTCGGCACGCAACTCTGTCGACTAGGCTATGCTTTCAACGAAGCGCGCGTCGCTTTCGCCCCGAAAAAGGGATTTCTCTTTTTCGAGAAGTTCAGCACCCAGGAAATGTATCCGAACGACGGTATGCTCACGCGCTTGCGAACACTCACAAAGTCAGCCAACATGCCGTTCGAAGGGAAGTTCATTGAACTCTCTACCCCAGGATTGAAAGGTCAGAGTGGATGTGCGATTTTCGATATTCATGGCACAGTCTACGGGATTCAAAGTCATACGTCGCACCTGCCGCTCAATATGGCCGTTCCTTTTCCGAACAAGATGCAAGTCGTGACACTCGAGCACCAAGTATTGAACGTCGGCCTTGGTGTTCATGCTGTGGAAATAGAGAAGTTCCTGCTGGCGCATAATATCGATTTTTGGGCTGTCTAATCGGGGGGAGAACGAAACGTATGATCCATCTTGATCCGATCGATACGCACAATTTCTGGGATGTCGTTTCGCTCAAAGTGACAGAAGAACAGGAAGGGTTGGTCACTTCCAACGCCGTTTCCATCGCTCAAGCGAAAGTCTTTGAAGAACTCATCCCGCGAGCAATCTATCAAGACGATACGCTCGTGGGTTTTATCATGCATTGCATCGACCGTGATGACGATGAATATTGGCTTTATCGGTTGATGATCGATGAAAAACAGCAACGCCAGGGGTATGCGAGAGAAGCGATGCAGCTTTTGATCGATGAGATTAAAACGGATCAAAAGCGCAAGCGCATATTTCTTGGTGTCGAACGTCGAGGGGAAGCGGCTGTTGGACTCTATCAGTCCCTCGGGTTTCGATTCAATGGGCAGATTTTCGGTAAGGAACACATCATGGTCCTCGAGTGGGACTAGACAAAAACATAAGAGGAAGGTATACGTATGAAAATATCCGTTGGAGGTATGATCGCCTCGGGAAAGTCAACGCTTGTCAAGAAATTAGGAGACCATTTCGATCTGCCGATCATGGAAGAGTTCGAGAAGGATGATGAAGTATTCAATACGCTTCTCAAGTGGCTCTATGAAAAGAAGAGTAACGTCGAGATGCTCCTGCAGATCTACTTCATTCACAATCATTGGTTAAACCAGCAAAAGTATGACAACCATTTTATCGTCGATCGTGATTTGGTCGAGCACTGGCTTTTCGCGCACCATAATCTCAAATCGATGCCGACGATCATGAATATGTACAACGGCGTGTTCCATGCCTATATGAATCAGATCAAGAAGCCGGACCTCTATATCATTCTCGATCTCAATTGGGATTGCTTCGTTTCTCGCGTCATGACGCGAGGACGACAACAGGAAATCGACAATTTTGATGCCAATAAGAACTATTTTCTGCTGCTTCTAAAGGATTACACGAAGAAGATCGCCTCACAGTGTGCCGTCTATGATATTCCCTATGTCATCATCGATACGAATGACAAGACGGAGGAAGACGTTTTCAACGAAGCGGTTCAAGCCATTAGCGAATCTGTATGAAAACAACACGGAGGTAAGGTCATGCCTAACATCATCGATGTCGCGAAAAAGGCGAAAGTCGGGATTGCTACCGTATCTAGAGTCATCAACAATTCCGGGTATGTCAAGAAGGAAACTCGGGATCGCGTGGAACAGGTCATCCGAGAAATCGGTTATGTTCCCAATGAGATTGCCCGTAGCATGACATTGCAAAAAAACAAGATCGTTGCTTTTCTATTACCGAACAGCACGCACCTATTTTTTGGTGAACTTCTTTTTAATGTCGAAAAGGAACTATACGATCGGGGCTATAAGCTCATGGTATGTAACTCCAGCGAACAACTCGAAAAAGAAATTGCCTATATCGACATGCTCAAAAACAACCGTGTCGATGCGATCGTCATGCTTACGAACAACGACATCGAACCCTTTTTGAACGAATCGCTCAAGATTATTACGATTGACAGGCGTCTCAAAGGTGTTCCCTATGTCACGAGCGATAACTACATGGGGGGGAGACTCGCGGCCCGTCATTTGATCGCTTCCGGCTGTAAGCACATGATGTTCATCGGCGATGATGCCCAGGGTGAATACACGAGTATCGAAACCGAAGTCAGCAAGCGTCGGTTCGGTTTCTTTGATGAATTGAAGGCGCACGGTTTTACGGATACCTTGAATATCGAGTACCCACTCGGTAACTACATATTCATACCTCCCTATGTTCACGACATCATACGCGACCACCCCGAGATTGATGGCATCTTCACGATTAGCGATGCTGTAGCAGCCGAGGTCGTTCTTAACATTGAAAGAAGCAAAAGACGCGTTCCCGAAGACGTCAAAGTCATCGGGTACGATGGTGGAAGAAGTTTTTTGAATTTGGGAAAAAAGATTACATCCATCGGACAATCTCCAGAAAAAATCGCTGTCAAGATCGGCGAACTCATTCAAAACTACTATGACAAGAAACCACTTGAAAACCAAGTTGTTCCGGTTGAGTTTTGTCATGGTGAAACCGCATAACAAAAAGGATGTGAGCTACTCACATCCTTTTTTTAGGGGCGCTGTTTTTTATTTGAGCATCATGGATCGGATGACCCGATCGGTTTCTTTCATGCCTTCGGTCGCGATTTCCCCGATCGCCTTGATCGTGGAGTCAATATCATCTTTAATGAATCCACATCCAGCACGATATGTCTTGTTTTCTAAGGCGAGAAGATGACCTTGAATCGCGGTGTCCAATCCAGTGGAAATTTTGAAACCGCAAGACGCTTTCGCCCCGTCACAAAGAATACCGGCTGACCCCGCGAGTGCATTGGTAAGAGACATTTTCATCTGTTCAAGTGTTCCGCCCGCGAGAAAGGTGAAGGCCGCGCTGCAAGAACTCGTCGCGCTGATCGCCCCGCAAAAAGCGGAGAGACGACCGATGTAGGTCTTTTGATAGATCGTGAGTAAACTCGAAATGGCGACTGCTCGAAGCATCCGTTCGTGTTCAATGTTTTTTCGACGGGCGAACACGACGATGGGAACAATCGAAGAAATCCCCTGATTTCCACTGCCGGAATTGGTAACGACCGGTAACATCGATCCACACATTCGCGCTTCCGAAGCAGCAGCAGTATAAGCCTTGATCGCACCAAACATGGTTTTGTCGTGTTTTAGGATGGTCTTTCCGATCGATAGACAGTAATCCTTTTCCACACCTTCTTCGGCGATTCGCATATTTTGTTCGATGGCGCGGCGAAAAACGCGATCGAGTGCATCAACAGAAACCGTTTTTGCGAATTCAACGATCGAATCGAATCGCAAAGTCGATCGATCGGTCAGGACACTTAAATACCGCGTCAGATCTTCTTTCGTTTCGTAGATCGTCTGCTCGTTGTAGTCGATGCGAATGATATTGGTGTGCGTACCCTTGATCTCGATTCGGACGCTCTCTTCGTCATTTTCCAAGGTGAGGATAAAGTGCAAACTCTCATCGGTTTCGAGAAGGCCCACTTCGATCATGTCTTGATCCAGCAGTGCTTTGATCTGATGCCGATCGGCTTCATTAAGATTTTTGAGCACCTCGAGTCCGAGATCACTATCACCGGCAACGAGTCCGGAAAGGATACTCGCTTCGATACCGGCAAGGTCTTTCGTATTCGGTACGATGGCCGATCGGATGTTCTTGATCAAACCGCCACAGGCCAGGATGCGTATCCGCGTCGGCATCGTTTTTAAGATTTTTTTCGCTTTCGCAGCAGCAAAAGCGACGGATATAGGTTCCGTGCAGCCGATCGCCGTGACGAGTTCTTCTTCCAAAATCTCAAGATATTGCTTTTCAAACTGTGAACGTCCCATGATATCCCTTCAATCTAGAGCGAAAAAGTTCGACCGAATGCGGTCGATCTTTTTCTTATTTCTCTTACTTTGCTGCTATTGATATGGAAATTCGAGCTGCGTACCAAAGCCTTCCTTCGATGCCGAGTTGTCATAGATTTCTTCAATCCGAAAGACGTAGGCCGGATACTTGAGCCAACGGGACATATCCGGTGTATGGTAGACGTCGTGCTGAGCGTTGATGAATTGTTGGTAGAGCTCACGTTTTCCGGAATCCATCTCATCATGGATTTCCATCTGGCCTCGCAGCTCATAAGAGATCATCGGTGGCTGGTAGAAAATGATGGTCGCTTCCGGATTTACCTTGTAGTTTGCGTAGCTGTGTTTCTTTGCCATTTCAAGACTGCCGATGCAACTGAAATCGATGCGATGTCTTGCTTCCGGAGAATAGAGGTATTTCACCAGCAGTTCAAGACCTCGTTTACTGTAGTCCTTGTCGCCGGGTGTGTAGCTCTTGATGTGTTTGATGTAGGCTTCAAGCGTCTCTTCGAGGTACTCCGGTTTTGGCATGAATCCGATGCCCTTGATGCTCGCATTGAGTCCTGCGGGCCCGTAAGAGACGAGTGCAGGGTCGTGCGAACAGAAACTTAAAAAAACCTTTTCGTGGCTCATTTCTTCGCCGTTGTGCAGTTTGATGACCGTGTTGGCGCGCGCATTGAACGCCCAGTTGAAGAATTTTTCAGCTGTTTTCATAGGATCTCCTTATCGTATATGCTTTGTGAACGTATGCATAGATCGAGTTTGACACCATACTATCATAGAACAAAAAAGAAGTCAACGAGAATCATGCGGCTCACAAAGGTCTTGTCAAAGTGTGTTTCTTTTAGAAACAAAGGCGAAAAAATGATGTGAAATTTTTTGATCACAATTTGGAATAGATCGCGGAAAGCCGATTTTCACAGATAAGGTTTTCGGGTCAGCCAAAACGCCCAAGGGACTGAATAATACTGCAAGTGAGTCGAAAAAATGTCCTAAATACAACGAATCGATCGATACAAGGTCAATCAACGTAATGTGAGTGCAAAAGAGAGCAAATACACGAAAACGTTTTCTAAAGTTAATTCACATCGTGGTTTTAATTCCAAAATTATTATTGACATCATTTCATGAAGCGGTTATAATAACAACATATTACGTGATGAACATGTTTCTTGGTGATAAGAAATCGTTTTTGGTACCTCTTCGTCATCGGAAATCCGATCATGCACGTATGCGATGTTGTTTTCTTGCAAAATCTTCTACGTTTTCTTGATATCGACCATGGATGGTACGTACGAAAATGTTTTTGACCAGTCGACGTGCCATAATGATAAAAAAGGAGAGAAAAAAATGCAGAAACTTTGGAGACTTATGATACTCGGCACGTTTGTGTGCTTGTTTGCTGTTTTTGCCGTAGCATGTGAGGATACCGGCAATGACGATGATGACGATGATCCGATTGTCGAAGATCACGAACTCGCCGGCGAATATGAGATCGACATCACGAACCTCGGCATGCCGCTCGTCTTCTATCTCAAAATCGATACGGAAGGAAACTTTGAACTTTCATCGAGTCGCGCTTATGACGTAGACAAAGGTAACGGCACGGTCGGCCAAAGTGGCGATACATATATGCTGATCTATAGTGATTCGACGCCTGATGAACCTAAAACAGCGACGTTCACTGTTGAAAATGATAACCTTCACTTTTCGACGACGTTGCCATATGGCACTTCCAACATCAACTATATGCATGAGGATGACGAGAATCCGGAAATCATCTACTATCTCGTTGCCCGCATCTTTATGTATGAGGAATACCACGGGCAATATGCTGGTGGTCATTCCGTCATGGCCATGGGCTCTTCTGTTGACTATGAGTATACGATGACTTTGAAACCCGGCAAATCCTATGATTTCCTTAGCACGTTTGAAATGGGTGGAACGGTATACGAGTTCACGGAACAAGGTACGTATACCATTGAAGACGACGTTTTTACGATCGTTCCAGAAGGTCAAGAGGAAGTCGTGGGACGTATCAATCCGGATGGCAGTTTAACCATCGGTGTTCAGGCTTCACAAATGGGAAGCCGTGAAGAGCGTGACTTGCGCGTTACGACGACGAGCGAGTATGCCGGCACATATTACGGTTATAGCACCGCGGCAATGGGCGGCATGACGATGTATGATACGGAAGGTACGCTGGTACTCGATGCGTTTGGCGGATATCACTATACGGCTGTTGATGCCTTGAGCGGCGATGTCGAGGAGACCGGGACTTATAGTGTCGAAGGGACGGAAATCACCTATGTCCCCGATAACGAAGAAGAGGATCCGTTCACGGGCACGATCGAGAATCTCGTTGTCACCGCGACCTTTTATAAATCTGCTGAAGGTGGCATGCGAGGCGATTTGACCTTCTATTCAAGCACGATACAAGGTTCATTTACGGGAACCTCGACTGTTGAAGACGTCCAATACGAGGCCGAACTCGACCTGGCAAGCGATGGCACATTTATGCTTGTCGTTACCGACACGGAAGGCGAAATACTCAATACGACCGGCGATTTCAGCGTTGTCAAGACGATGATGCTCATGGTTGTCTTGGATAGTCCGGAAGGCACGTTCAATTGTGTCGTTTCGCAAACCGGACTCAATGCGAGCATCGATTACGACGGCGTTGAATACGGGTTTCAACTTAGCAAATAGACAACCGTAATACAAAGATCGATCCGATTAAAATCCTTCCTACTCTCTGTGGCAAAACTGCTGGTGACAGTAGTTTTGCCCTTTGGATTATGTCCGGGGGCTTTGTTTGCACGAGTATTTTTAGAGAAAGTGGTGGTCCTATTGATTAGAAAAGGTGGTCTTTTCATCCTTCTTTTCGGCCTCATGGTTCTTCTTGTGGGGTGCCAAAAAAACGAATACGAAAGAAGAACGGATGATGCGAATACGCTTTATGTCGGTGCCGTAGCGGCATCGTTTCCTCAGTCTTTCATGCCGTGGTTGTCACGAGACGGAATTGCTCCGACCGTGGCGAGCATGCTCTACAATTCGCTTTTCAGTTTTGACGATGAAACAGGAACGTTTGAACCACTACTGGCAAAAGCGTGGTATTACGTTTGTGAAGATGGCTTGCCGATCGTAACCGACGATGACGAGATCGATTATAATCGACTCGAAGACGTATACGGTTCGAATGACAAGGATTATTTGCCGGTCAAACTGATTCTTCATGAAGGCATGACCTGGAGTGATGGAACGCCGATTACGGCGAACGACGTCTACTACACATTCGATGTCGCTGCCAACAACGCCCTGTCGAATCATGCCGGTGCCTTGGCATGGACCAGTGACTTGCAACATCGTTACAGCAATGGCGTTCTAAGCAAACAGGGTGTTTTCACTTATGATCACGGTGCGCTCGAACAGGGGTACATGATCGCTGAGGATGAGCGGGATACCGTCGTCTATCTCCACGTCAATAAAGTGCTCGGTGCCATAACGACGCTTTTTACGAGTATTCTCATATTACCCGAGCACATCTGGCAACCAATCGTGACGCCGGAAAACCAACTCAACAGCAAGAATCCGACCGCGGAAACGCTCAAAGAGTATCAGGATCCGGTTGGCAGCGGTCCCTATACGCTCGACACCGAGCAATCGAATGCTCAAGTTATCGTCCTAAAGAGACGGGATGCATATCACCTCGATCGTGCTGATGGAGAACCGCTCTATCGGGTTGAAACGATCAAGATCATCCTTTATCAGGAAATAAATGTTGCGATCTATGCTCTTCTCAAGGGACACGTCGATATCCTGGACGCTTCGATCAGTTCGAACTATTTGACGCTCTTTGATGAAGAGGAAGACATCTTTCTCTCGAATGCCCCTGGCACGTTTACAACTACGCTTGTTCTCAATCTCAATCCGGTTGACGGTGAATGCAACGAGCAAAGAGATTTGCTTTCCGATGTTCGATTCCGGAAATCAATCGCTCTTGCCGTTGACCAGACGGAACTCATCATGAGCGTGCTAAACGGAGCCGGGAGTACCGCGAGTTCCGGACTTATGGATGAAAAATTGACTGACTTTTATAATCCGGAGGCGGATACGCTCAGCTGTGATCGAGTCGAACGCTTGCTGGAGGCGAATCAGATTCTCGACTCCATCGTTCCTGAAAAGGACACGGAAGGCTATCGTCTTGTAAACGGTGAGCGGATCAGTTATGAGATTTTCGGTCATCCCGGTGAACAAGAAGTCATTGCTTTCTTGCAAATTCAACTTCAAAAGATCGGGATTGAAGTCGATTTCAAGCTCAAGGGCAGCAGTCCCGAGAAAACATATTTTTATAACAGCAAATTCGACATGACGATCCAAGGAACGGTTTTTTCGTTGTCGAATGTCGACATCATGTATCGTGCGCATTTCGTCACCCAGGGAACATCGTCGAACTATGGCAGACTGGCCGATGATGAACTGACCGAAGCGATCGAGGACATGCGATTGACGCTCAATTTGAATCGGAAATACGAGCTGATCAAGGAAATTCAACCGATGATCGCTTCGCATTACTACAAGATTCCGCTCTACACATCCAACGTCCTATCCGTAGCGAGAACGGACCGTTACCAGGGGTATTCGGTCGAACAAGGCGTAACCCTGTTCAATACCACGACGCTACAAAATATTTCTCGTGTCGAGGTGAACTCATGAAAAAGAGTTATGTCATCAAGCGTATCATCTACGCATGCTTCATCTTCATGATCGTCGTCACGCTGAACTTTTTTATTCCGAGAATCGGCGTTAGCGATCCGGCTGAACGTTATTATCCCCCACAGGGGAACATGTCCGAGATCGAGTATGAGATCATCAAACAGGTTACACGAGAACAGTACGGTTTCGATGTTTCGACTTTTCAACAATACGCGAACTATGTCGAAGGATTGACGCGTTTCGACCTGGGAACGTCTTTTCGTTCCGGTGCACCGCGGGTCGGTGATCTGATTGCCGAAAGGCTACCATGGACGCTCGTCCTATCGGTTTCAACGCTTTTGATCAGTCTCGTGATCGGCGTCGTCATCGGCACGATTGCCGCGTGGAAACGAGGCCGGTGGCAGGATCGCTTCCTGCTCAACGCCTCAACGATTTCAACGGCTTTGCCGGCGTTTTTCATCGCCTTGATCTTTTCGTTCTATCTGGGTTTCGAACTCGAACTGTTTCCGGCCTACACGAACCCGAACATGGTCTCGCAGTTCGACTGGAGCCCGGATGCGATCTCAACCGTTCTCAGCAACGCCGCTCTTCCGATCCTAAGTATGTCGATCGGTGGTATTATCGGGTATGCGCAAAATACGCGTAACAGCGTCATCGCGGTCACGAATGAGGACTTCATCTTGACCGCGAGGTCCAAAGGTCTATCACAAAATACCGTGATCTTCAAGCACATGCTTAGAAACGCCATGTTGCCGATCGTAACCTCTTTGGGTATGAGCATTAGCGGTTTAATCGGCGGAGCCGTCATCATCGAACAGATTTTCAACTGGAACGGTATGGGTACGCTCTTTCTTGAAGCGAACAGCCAAAACGACTATCCGCTCATGATGGGTATCATGCTCTTTCTGTCAACATTCGCGATCATCGCGAATCTCGTGACAGAACTGACATATGTTCTACTCGATCCCCGCGTAACGGTAGGTGACAAACGATGACAAAAAACATGAAACCTGTCGTCGATCGGAATAAAGCTCGGCGTTTCTTTGATTCGATCGTTCGGATGATCAAAAAGATATGGAAACACCCTCAGGGGAAAATCGGGCTCATCATCGTCAGTCTACTCGTAGTCTGTGCGATCTTCGCGCCTTTGATTGCCCCCTATGACCCCTATGACGTAACCGCACGGAGTCAGAAAGGATTGAGTCCGAGCTTCGATCATTTGCTTGGAACGACGATTACGACCGGGCAGGATATCTTTAGCATGCTCATCTACGGTACGCGCGTGTCACTTGTCATCGGGCTTTTTACCGGCGTCATGATCGCCATGATCGGCGCGATCATGGGTGTCATGGCGGGTTATATCGGCGGGATCGTTGACAATGTGATCATGCGTACGGTTGACGTTATGCTCGTCATTCCGACGTTACCACTGATTATCGTCCTGACGAATCTTTTCGGCAGAAGCTATACGATGATTATTATCATATTTACCGTTTTCGGTTGGACAGGGCTTGCTCGTGTCATTCGCTCGCTCGTGCTCGTACTTAAAAATGCCAACTATGTCAAGGCGGCCGAACTCGCTGGGGCAAGTCGTTGGCACATCATGATGAAACACATTTTACCGGGAACGTCACACCTTTTGATCATGAGTACGGCGATTACGAGTGCTGGTATCATGGTTGCCGAAGCGGGATTGAGTTTTTTGGGGCTCGGTGACCCGACGGCGATCAGTTGGGGCAAAATGCTCGCGGATGCCCAGGGTGGAGGTGCGCTGCTCTTCGGGCACTGGTGGTGGATCATTGCACCAGGCATCGGTATCTTTTTAGCCGTTTACTCCTTTATGCGTATCGGTCTTGTCATCGAAGAGACGTTCAATCCGCGCATGAAGAAGTCGAGTGGTATTTTCAAACTATTCAAAAATCTCAATCAAACCTATTTGGACGAAGTATTCGCATCGATGGATGATGCCGACCTTCGTGGTGATTACCCGAAGGAGGAAAAGGGATCATGAGTGAACGCGCACTGCAGGTTCGAAATCTGAAAGTCGTCTTTCCCAATGAGAAGGGCATGATTCGAGCGGTTGAAGGCATTGATATCGATATTGAAAAGGGCGAATGTGTCGCTTTGGTCGGTGAATCGGGTTGCGGGAAAAGCGTGACGACGCTCGCGATTACGAAGCTACTCAATACGCCACCCGCACTCGTACGTCTCGACGAACTGAAGTTCGACGGACTTGAAATCAAGGATTTCAAGACAAAGCAGATGCAAGATCTTCGTGGTAAGGAGATGTCGCTCATTTTTCAGGATGCCATGACAGCTTTGAATCCGGTTATGACCGTGGGAAAACAGATCGATGAACTCTATATCCGTCACGAACGGATGAACAAAAAGGAAGCCCGGAGGGCTACCGTTGAAGCACTGCGGTTGGTCGGTGTTCCCGAACCCGCTGCTCGGGCCAAAAATTTTCCCCACCAGCTTTCTGGCGGCATGCGGCAACGGGTCCTGATCGCGATGGCATTCGCCTGTATGCCGAAACTGATCATTGCTGATGAACCGACGACGGCGCTCGACGTTACGATTCAGGCTCAAGTGC
The DNA here is from genome assembly GCA_964444805.1 of uncultured Acholeplasmataceae bacterium. Lineage (GTDB taxonomy): Bacteria > Bacillota_I > Bacilli_A > Acholeplasmatales > Acholeplasmataceae > RECG01. Next base: position 35,678 of record CAYUIK010000008.1, read on the forward strand.
TGGAAGTCCTGGGAGACATGCAAAAAAAACACCACGTATCCCTGCTTCTGATCACGCACGATCTCAGTGTCGTCGCCAACGTGGCTGATAGGGTCTATGTCATGTATTCCGGTAAAATCGTCGAAAAGGCGACGATACGTGAACTCTTTACGACTCCGCATCACCCGTATACGGAAGGTCTCATTCATTCGATTCCCAAGCTTTCGGATGAGCGTCAACAATTCGTACAGATTCCGGATTCGGTACCCCATCCGATGTTCAAACCGGAGGGTTGTTACTTTCATCCGCGCTGTCCTTATAAAACCAAAAAGTGTGAAAAGAGCATGCCGCCACTCAAGCGACTTGAAAACGGACGGGAGTATCGCTGCTGGCATCCCCTCAATACGGAAAGCGTGGTGAAACCATGAACGACTGGACACAGGACAAACCGATCATCGAGATGCAAGGCGTTTCCGTTGATTTCCCCGTCAAGGGTGGAATGCCTTTCGCCAAAAAGAAGTTCGTACAAGCCGTATCGGGTGTTTCACTGAGCATCAAGAAGGGGGAAACATTCGGTATTGTTGGCGAAAGCGGTTGTGGGAAATCAACGCTCGCGAACGCGATGGTTGGACTGGTTCGACCGACCCAAGGAAACGTACGATTTAAAAACAAGGATCTCTTTGCTTTGCCACGAAAGGAATTCAAAGAAACGAGACGGGATATGCAGATGATCTTTCAAGATCCCTTTTCGTCACTCAATCCCCGTTTTAACGTCTATCAATTGATCTCCGAACCGATGTACATCAGGAAAGCCAAAGAATCGGAAATGAAAGCCCGCGTCATCGAACTGCTCGAACTCGTCGGTTTGTCCGAGGAGGACATGTATCGATATCCTTCCGATTTTTCCGGTGGACAAAGACAAAGAATCGGTATTGCGCGAGCGATTACACTCAATCCCGATTTTTTGATTTGCGATGAACCCGTATCGGCTTTGGACGTTTCGGTTCATGCCCAGATTTTGAACCTATTGATGGATATTCAAAAAAAGCTCGAAATCACCTATGTTTTCATTTCGCACAATCTTGCGGTCGTGAAAAACATCTGTGACCAAGTCATCGTCATGTATTTGGGCAAAGTCATGGAATCGGGAACGGCTAAAGCGCTCTATAAGAATCCGCTTCATCCCTATACGAAGGCCTTGATGTCCGCCGTACTCGACGTTGATCTCGATAAGAAGAGGGAACGCATCGTTTTAGATGGTGATATCCCGAGTCCGATCGATCCGCCCAAAGGGTGTCGCTTCTATCAGCGTTGCCCATTCGCGATGGAAGGCTGCAAAGTCAAAGAACCCGAACTCACCCTGATCGAACCCGATCACAAGATCGCCTGTCACCTGATCACGGATTTCACGGAGGAAGAGAAGAGCATCGGTTATGCGAAAAAGCTTACGAGTCAAAATGGTTCGTGAATATCAAAATCCTTTTGTGCTCTTTATACTGGCACAAGGTCTAGCCTTTTCGTGTATCGCGTTCTTGCAGGTCGCATCCGCAGATGCATTCATTCCCTTGCTTCTCGCCATGCACGTCGGGATCGTCCTTTTTATTCTCAGTAAGAAGCGGTTCTTGCCCATAAAACCTGAGCTCAAAGTCCATTACCGAATCGCTTATGCGTGTTTGGGGCTCTTTTTACCTATTCTTCTCTATCGACTGATCGCCAGCAATCTCTGCTCGAATATGAATGAGAAAATCGTATATACAGGGACGATTATCGCTGTGACGATTTCCGTCATCTTGGGAATACTCAACACGTTTCATATGTGGCGTACGCTACGATCATAAAACCATTTGGACTTCGGTCCGGGTGGTTTTTTTCCGAAAAAAAAGACAGGGACAAGCCCTGTCTTTCGATCGAAATCGTGTACCTTATTCTTCGCCAAGCGTTTCGATTTGTTCCTTCAAGCGCGTAACGAATTCAGCCTTG
>CAYUIK010000009.1:0-15732 GCA_964444805.1 uncultured Acholeplasmataceae bacterium
GGAGTGTAGGCCCTAAGTGGCTAAAAAGATAGTGAATTTTGGCAAGTATGTGGGTCTTTTCAACAACTGGAGAAACTCAATTTTTATCATTAAAAATCATCAATTTTACAGCCTAACAGAAACAAAAAAGCCTATCATTTGTGTATGATAGACTTACTCGGCTAACAGTGGTGACCCGTACGGGGTTCGAACCCGTGAATGCATGCGTGAAAGGCATGTGAGTTAACCGTTTCTCCAACGGGCCACAAATGGCGGAGCAGGAGAGATTTGAACTCTCGCGCCAGTTCCCTGACCTACACCCTTAGCAGGGGCGCCTCTTCAGCCACTTGAGTACTGCTCCTTATTCTATATCGACGCTTTCGCGCCTTTATAGAATAGCGTATTTTTTGATTTCTGTCAACCTATTTCCCGTCTTTTAACATCGTTAATCCGACTTTTCCTCGGTCGAGATCGATCTTCAAGACATAAACTTTGACGATGTCTCCGACGTTTACGACATCTCTCGGATGCTTGATATAACGATTGGACATCTTCGAAATATGGCAAAGTCCGTCTTCCTTGAGTCCAACATCAATGAAAGCTCCAAAATCAACGACGTTACGTACCGTTCCTTCGAGTTCCATCCCGATCTCAAGATCGTCGATCTTGAGAATGTCACTGCGTAGAAGCGGTTGTTGGAACTTGTCTCTCGGATCTCGTAAGGGCGCGATGAAAGCATCCAAAATATCGTCAAGCGTATACTTATCAACATTCAGTTCATCTCTTAATTCTTTACGGTTGATCTTCTTGACGATGGTCTTGACTTCCTCTTTCCCGAACATCTGTCCTGTAATATCATACTTCTTCATGATCGCTTTGGCGACATCATAGCTTTCCGGGTGAACGGCGGTCATATCGAGTGCTTCGGCGCTTTCCGGAATCCTTAAGAATCCGGCAGCCTGTTCATAGGTCTTTTGCCCGAGTTTCGGAACATCGAGAATGTCCCTACGGCTACTGAAGCGACCGAGCTTATCCCGATACTTAACGATGTTTTGGGCACTCGACTTGTTCAAACCGGAAACATACATGAGGAGTGCCTTGGATGCGGTATTGACATTGACACCAACCTGGTTCACCGCCTGGGTCACGACGAAATTGAGTGACTCATTCAGTTTCTTCGGTGTCACGTCATGCTGATATTGTCCGACCCCGATCGACTTAGGATCAATTTTAACGAGTTCGGATAAGGGATCCTGTAGCCTTCTCGCAATCGAAGCTGCACTTCGTTCTTCCACCGAGAAATCGGGGAATTCCTCGCGAGCGAGTTCGCTCGCGGAGTAAACGGACGCTCCCGCCTCGTTAACGATCACATATTGAACCGGTAATTGGGTTGCCTTAAGGATATCTGCTACAAACGATTCGGTTTCTCGCGATGCCGTACCGTTACCGATCGCGATGACCTCAACCTTGTGTGTATTGATCAAGCGAATGAGTGTCCGCGTCGACTCTTTAATCAGACGGTCATTGACCGTCTGACCTTTACGTTTCTCATGGGGATAGATCACGCCCTTTTCAAGGACGGTTCCTTGTTCATTGACGACGGAGAGCTTGCAGCCGGTTCGAAAAGCCGGGTCAACCCCAAGAACAACTTTGCCCTTGAGTGGTGGCTGCAACAACAATTTCTGCAAATTATCCGCGAAGACGTCGATCGCTTGATCCTCGCCTTTTTCATTGAGTTCACTTCGAACTTCACGTTCAAGACTCGGATAGATCAAGCGCTTGAGCGCATCTTCGATCGCACCGCGAAAGAGATTCGCGACCGGAGAGTTATCGTCTCGAATGAGTTTTCGTTCGAGATAAGACGTCATTCTTTCCCTGTCGATGTCGATCTTAACGGTCAATATTTTTTCCTTTTCAGCCCGATTGATCGCGAGAATGCGGTGGGGTCTAATTCGACTGACCGCTTCATTGTAATCGTAATACATCTCATAGGTCTTGCGTTCGTCCGGTGCGTTCTTTTTGACTTTCGTGATGACGGTACCGTAATTGACCATCATTTCTCTTAAGTCCTTGCGGTAGTTGGCATCATCGCTGATCATTTCCGCGATGATGTAGAGCGCGCCTTCAATCGCTTCATGGACGTCCTTGACGTCTTCATTTAAGTATTTTTCAGCCTCTTTTTCGACGCTCTCATGGGGGAAAAGCATCATCCACGTTGCGAAAGGTTCTAGCCCTTTGGCGACCGCTTCGGTCGCTTTCGTCTTTTTCTTTTCCTTGTATGGTCGATAAAGGTCTTCGACTTCAACGAGTTTCTGGGCTTTCAGGATTTCCTGTTTGAGGTCTTCCGTCAGCATACCCTTCTCATCGATCAAACGAAGCACTTCTTCTTTTCGTTGCAAGAGATGATTCTGATATTCCCACGTTTTATTGATTTCGTTGATTTGCTCCTCATCAAGTCCACCCGTGGCTTCTTTACGGTAACGGGCGATAAAGGGAATCGTATTGCCTTCATCTAATAGATTGAGTACGGCAACGATCTTTTTTTCACTGATTCCCAGCGTCTGTTTAATATCCGATATGATCAATTCGTTCATAATTTGTCTCCCTTATATAGCACAAAAGGGCTAAGCCCTCTTGTCTTGTGTCATGCGTTCATGTCCTCAAATGCCCAAGTGATTTCTTTGGAGTGGTCGATGAGTTCAAAGGTCTGTTCGACATCATCGAAGATAAGAAGTTGGTTTTCGAGTTCCGTATCGATCGTATATGTTTCTTCATCGACTCCGCTGAATTCATACTCGGCGAGGGTTTCGAGATTTTCCGACGATTCCATGTCGAGATCGATCAGGAACACGGACATGGTCTCGATACTGTTGACATCAAAGAGCGCTTCCTTGATATCCTCGTGGATCGCACTACTGCGATAGAGGTAGATGTAAACGGTCGTATTGTCTTGGTTCATGAGTCGTTCAGCGTGATCGTCATACCCAGCTCGACCATTGAAATACGTGAAGTCCGCGATCCCGGCACCATCCTGTACCATGATGCCCATGAGGTCGTTCGTGGTGATGTGCAAGTAGTCGTCATAGACCCCCGGTTCGACGTCTTCATCGAAGTAGTTCGTCGCGAAGATGATCGATACGATGACGACCGTAATCGCGATCGCGATGATTCCTACCCGAAAAATCAAGATCTCATTTTTGGTCGGCTGACGCGACCGTGGCGACACGGTATCTCTTTCGACGCGTGTTTGCCGTTGGGATTTCTGATTTTGCTGGCCTTTCTTTTGTTGAGGTGCTTTTTTATTGGATTGCACTCTTGCCATAATGTCACATCCTATCCACATTGAATTATACATAATTCCCGGGCAAAATACAAACTATATGGGTAAATATGTTAAGTGCTCTCGACCAGGACATAGGCGATGGCATGCGTATCCGTGTGAGCGATGCTCACATGGATGATATCCCCTTGGGCGAAGTGTTTACTCTGGACATACGGTTTCCCGTGCTCATCGTTTAAGATGATGAAATCGCGATAATTCGCTTGGCCGATCGAATCAAGTGCTTTGAATAGAGCTTCCTTGGCCGCGAAGCGTCCAGCTAGAAATGTTTTTTTTCTTTTTTCATCCGTCATCGCCTGATATACGGCTCGTTCCTCTTCTGCAAGGATTCGTTCGATGAAGCGTTCTCTGGTGATCCGATCAATCCGAGCGATCGTGACGATGTCGGTCCCGATTCCCTTAATCATTCGGCCTGTCCCTCCTTGATCGATTTGGCGATCTGCTTGATCTTAAACAGGCGATGATTCAATCCGGAGCGACTGATCGTCTCGCCGTACGTTTCTTCGAAGCGTTCGACGAGTTCGCGAAGACTCGCGTCCGGGTGAGCCTTGCGAAGTTCGATGACTTGTTTGATTCGATCGTTGATGTCGACATAATAGGATTCGATCAGTTCGATATCGCGGATCTGTTCGTATGCGGCCTCGATCGTTTTTTTCTCGTTGGCGATTTCGCAATTGATGACACGATTGATCGAATTGTTAAAGTCACGCTTAATCCGCAAGTCTTCGAACTCGAAGACGGCATTCTGAGCTCCGCTTAACTGGATGAAGTCACTGATACTTTCGGCGCCCTTGAGATATGCGATATACCCCTTTCGCCGTTCGATGATCCGCGCATTCAAGTCAAAGTAATTCATGAGTTGCTGGATAAACACGATCTGATCGGGATCGCTCGCGAAGATCTCTAAGTGATACTCCGCCGTTTTCGGATGGTTGACCGATCCGCGGGCAAGAAAAGCCGCCCGCAAATATGCCTTCTTCTGATCATCGGTCTGTGTAAAGATATCCTGACTTTCGATCGGATTTTCCATCAGACCGTGTTCGTTAATAATATCCTCGACCTTTGAAGACAGGCGAATGATAATCGTTTGCCGTTGTTTGAGTTTGACCTGTTTCTTCGTGATTAGCGTCGTTTCCGCTTGATAGAGCGTTCGAACCAACCTTAAAAAACGCTTGGCAACCGTCGGATTGTTGGTCGTGAAATCGAGCATCTTCTTTTTATTCTCGATATGAAACTCGGAACTCAGATTGAGAAACGCCGCGAACTCGGCGAGTTGCTCATCGGTCCCAACCGGAATCGTTACGAGTTCTTCTTTGACCGTACGTGCGAAGGACATTTCTATTCCCAGGTTTCCAAATATCTCAGGACGTTTTGGGCAGCGATCGCGCCATCGGATGCTGCGGTAATGACCTGACGAATTTGCTTGTCGATGACATCACCGGATGCGAAGACGCCCGGAATCTTTGTTTCCATCTTGTCATTGGCGACGATGTATCCGTAATCGGTGGTAATCCCCAAGTCCTTGACCATGTCCGTGACGGGATACATTCCGACGTATTCGAAGACGCCATCCGCTTCGATTTCGATTTCTTTACCGTCTTTATTGGTAATAACGACGCCCTTTAGGCCGTTTTCACCTTTTAAGAACTTCTTAACCAGTGAACCGAAATGGAAGTCAACGTTTTTGGCTTTCTTTAAAATCTCCTGCGCTTTATAGTCCGCGGTCAGATCATCTAAGTTTTGCACGATCGTCACGTGTGACGCGAGCGTCGTTAAATACGATGCTTCCTCGACGGCACTGTTTCCACCGCCGACGACGACGACCTTGCGGTCCTTATAGATCGGTCCGTCGCAGATCGCGCACCAGCTGATGCCGTTCATGGCTAGCTCATCTTCACCCTCGACACCGAGACGACGCGGTACGTTGCCGGTCGCGATGATGACGGCTTTTGTCTCATATGTTTCGTTGTTGGTCACGACTTTTTTGACGTTGCCATCGACTTCGACCTTAGAAACTTCGTCAAAGATGACTTCGACGCCGATATCCTGAACGTGGTCGAACATGTTCAAAGCGAGTTGAAAACCGTCGAGTTTCTTGTAGCCGGTATAATTCTCGATTTCCTTGTAGTTCACGAGTTGTCCGCCTGGGGCGTTTTTCTCGAAGATCGCGACGTTCAAATTCGCTCTTTTAGCATAGATTCCTGCTGTCATGCCGGCAGGACCCGATCCGATAATGAGTAGGTCATACATGGTTATACACGCTCTCTTTCTAATTTATATAACATCTTTTAGATGTACGAGATCATCGATCGCGTACTCCGGTTGTAAAGCAAGCATTTCCTTCAGACGGTGACTATAGGTCACCGCACAGGAAAGAATACCGGCCGCCTTGGCGGCGCGTATGTCGTTCTCGTGGTCTCCCACGTAGATCGTTTCTTCCGGTTTCGCCTTGAACAGGTTCAAGGCCTTTTGAATCGGCTCAGCGTCGGGCTTGTGTTTTTTGACGTCCTCGTAACCGATGAGTCCGTCAATATGTTCGATCAGCTCGATGCGTCTCAAGTGGTCGAGGGCGACGTGACGCATTTTTGACGTGACGATGCCGATCGTACATCCCTGCTTCTTGAGATAGGTAAGCGTCTCTTTGGCATGGGGATAGGCGAAGAGTTCTTTTGCGAACGCCTGATCGGAGACGTTTCGATAGTGTGCGATCATATCCGCGACTTTGACCTCGTCATCGGCATAGTACCCGAACGTATCGAAGAGCGTTTGACCGAGAAATCCGGTATATTCCTCTTCTTTGAACTCGAGATCGGGTAGAAACGTCTGAAACGTATCCTTGAACGCCCCGAGTATGACCTCAACGGATTTAAGAAGCGTACCATCGAGATCGAAAAGGAACGTTTTAACCGGCATGCTCTTCACCCTGTTCGGATACGAGCATGTCACAGTAGAATTGTTGATCCTTGATGAGTTTCCTCTTGGCCAGGATAATTGCGAGACCACCGAGCATGAAGAGGGTGAGCGATAGATAGATATTGACGGGTTGTCCGAAAACTCTCAAGGCATCCCCTTCCGCCCCTTGTGTCCGGAGAGGTTCGATGATGGCTCCTCGTCCGAGGCCGTACCAGATCAGATAGAGGCCGATCATGTCCCCAACTTTGAACCAGCGCTTCCTTCTGGCAATCAAAAGGAAAACCAGACCAACGAAATTCCATAGTCCCTCATAGAGGAAAGTCGGATGATGGTAGGCGTTCTCCCGAACGATAAACATCTGATCGCGAATGAATGCCGGTAATACGTTCATGATGAAGTCGCTCTTGATCGGCGGACCGTATGCTTCGGCGTTCATGAAGTTTCCCCACCGACCGACGATCTGGCCGATCAGGAACCCCGGTGCGACGATGTCGGTCACGAGCCAGAAATCGACTTTACGCAAGCGCGTAAAGATGACAAGGAAGATGATCGTCGTGATGACCGCACCATGAATCGAAAGACCGCCTCGTTGCACGTTGACGATATCCATGAACGAGTTGTAGTCGGGGGTCGGGTCGAAGATGACGTAATAGATTCGGGCCCCGACGATCGCAAGCGGAACAGCCCATAAGAGGGCATCAAAGAGAAAGTCCGTATCGAGCCCGAGATTCTTGAACTCGTAATAGGCGAGAACCGCACCAAGGGTAATCCCGGTCAAAATAAAAACGGCATACCACGCGACTTGAGCGAACCCAAGGTCAACCGCGATCGTCTCATAGGGCGTACCGTCCTGCGGAACGACAGCTAAAAAAACAACAAGAAAGAAAAACAACAACATGCCTCCGTAGAGATAAAAGCTTTTCCTGTTCTTCTTGAAATAATCAATCATGTTCATCATCCTTTCTCTTTCCGCTCGCCTTGTCGGCGACGCTTCTCGTCAGATCCAATGCCGCATTGACACCCAGATATTTGAGCTTCTGGTTCATCGCTGCGCTCTCGACGAGCGTCGCGACATTCCTACCCGGCAGAATCGGTATCGTAATCTTGGCGATCTCGGTATTAAAGTATTTTACGGTCTCCGTTTCGATCCCGAGTCGGTCGTATTGTTTGCCTTCTTTCCATTGCTCGAGTTCGACAACGAGACGAATCTTCTTATTCTCACGATACGCCCCCGCACCGAACATCGTGACGACATCGACGATGCCGATACCGCGTACTTCGATATAGCGTTCGAGCAGTTTCGGTGGCGAACCGATCAAAGCACCCCTTGACGCCTCGAAAATGTCGACGCGATCGTCACTTACCAATAAGTGCCCGCGCTTGATGAGCTCGAGTGCGGTTTCGCTCTTGCCGATCCCGCTCTTGCCCGTGATGAGCGTGCCCATTCCGTGAATATCGAGCAAGACGCCGTGAACATATGTTCGCGGTGCGAGCTTTGAGTGCAAATAGTCGTAGAGCTGACTGCTTAAGGGCGTCGTCCGGATCTTACTCTTGAGAATGGCGACGTCATGACTTCTCCCGAGGTCGATAAACAAGGGATCGACATCGACGTTCGTGGAAAAAATGATGCATGGTGGTCGTTCCTTGACGAGCCACTCGATGCGCTCTCGATAGGTATTCTCGTCGAGACGAGCCAAGAAAGCAGCTTCTTTGGACCCGATCAAAACGATGCGTTCCGAATCGAAGAAGTCATAAAAACCAGCGAGCTCGACGCCCGGTCGGCTAAGCATCTCCGCTTTGACCTTTCGTTTCAGCGCTTCTTCACCGTAGAGCACATCGAGGTTGAGATCGCGTACGACATATTGAACTCTGAGATTCATGTTTACCTCCTTTTAATCGAATAGATCGACGATCGGTTTAAAAACCGACGCAAATATCCGACGATGAAAAACCGTAGAATTGAAAAGAAAATAGCGAAGAAAATCAAGTTCTCGACGCGTTCAAACGTGAAACCGGTCTTTAGTACGGTATCCACCGTATAAAGAATGAGAATGAGAACGATGAGCGAAATCATGCCCATGCTCATCAACATGACTTTCAGGAAATAGCGGTAGAGCAAGATCTTGAAAAAATTGTCGAGCAGCGTCAACAAGCCGAACGCGAGAACGAATCCGAGGGGTTCAACGCGCACGAAAGGCTCTGTCAAACTCGCAGCGAAACCGAGAACGACCGCAGCTACGAGTGCGTTTATAACGAAAGAAAGCGTCATATGGACGAGATAGTTCGGATGAATCAAAAACGACAAGGCGAGCGGAGGCCGATTCGGTTTCTTCCGGTTCGCGTGTCTGAGTCGATCGATAAACGCTTTGAGTTCTTCTTCCGTTGGTTCCCGATCTTCCTCTTTTTGTTCTTCCTTTTCCTCTTTTTGTTCTTCCTTTTTCTTTTTCGGATCCATGACATTACCCCTAACAGGACCATTATAACAAAATTGGTTTAGTTTTTTCTATTTTAAAGCATTAATCAAGTATTGACCCGTATAGCTCGCTTTGACTTTCGCGACCTTTTCCGGTGTACCAGAGGCAACGATCGTTCCACCGGCATCGCCACCATCCGGTCCGAGATCGATGATGAAATCGGCGTTCTTGATGATATCGAGATTGTGTTCGATGACGACCATCGTCGCGCCTTCATCGACGATTCGATGCAGGACACGAAGCAGCCTCTTGACGTCATCGGTGTGAAGACCCGTCGTCGGTTCATCGAGCACGTAGATCGACGAGTTCGTGATGCGGCGATAGAGCTCGCTTGCGAGCTTGACGCGCTGTGCTTCTCCGCCGGACAAGGTAGTCGCCGATTGTCCGAGCGTAATATATCCGAGACCGACGTCATGAATGACTTTCAGTTTGTGATAGATCTTCGTATGGTTTTCGAAGAAAGCCATCGCTTCATCGATCGTCATGTCGAGGACATCAGCGATATGTTTACCCTTGTACTTGATCTGCAAGGTCTCGTGGTTGTAGCGCTTGCCGCCACAGACCTCGCAGGGGACATAGACATCGGGAAGAAAGTGCATGGAGATCTTTTTGACGCCATCGCCGGAACAGGCTTCGCACCGGCCACCGCGAACGTTGAAGGAGAAACGTCCCTTGAGATAGCCTCTGGCCTTGGCATCGTTGGTTTTAGCATAGAGATCGCGAATATCGTCGAAGACACCCGTGTAGGTCGCGGGATTGCTTCTTGGGGTTCGACCGATCGGCGTCTGCGAGATCTCGATGACACGGTCGATCAAATGCTGGTCGTTGATCGACGTATGCAGCCCCGGTTTTTCTTTCGTCTTGTAGTGCATCGCCTGCAAGCCCTTCAAAAGGACATCGTTGACGAGCGAAGACTTGCCGGAACCGGATACTCCGGTCACGACCGTCAACTGTCCAATCGGAAAACCGACGCTGATATCCTTCAGATTATTCGCTTTCGCACCCATAACGAAAATGTCTTTACCCGTACCTTTTCTTCTCTTTTTCGGCACGTCGACCTTTTCGAGTCCCTTGAGATATCTTCCGGTCAGACTGTTGGGATCGTTTTTTACGTCTTCGGGTGTTCCGATTGACACGACGCGTCCGCCTTCCTTACCGGCCTTGGGTCCGATGTCGATCAAATAGTCGGATGACAACATCGTCTCGTGATCGTGTTCGACGATGACGAGCGTATTGCCAAGGTCTCGCATTTTTTTGAGCGTATCGATCAGGCGCGCGTTGTCCTTCTGATGAAGACCGATCGAGGGTTCGTCCAAGACATAGAGCACACCGGTCAGTTTCGATCCGATCTGGGTCGCGAGGCGAATTCTTTGGGCCTCACCACCGGAAAGGGTCGCCGCACTCCGGGCGAGCGTGAGATAACCGAGTCCGACATCCTGAAGAAAGGTCAACCGGGAGATGATCTCCTGTAGGGCCAGGTGTGCGATTTGTTGTTGTTCGGTGTTCAGTTCAAGGTTTTTCAGAAAATCGATCGTCTGATCGATCGACTGAGCCGTGCAGTCGCTGATGTGCTTCTTGCCGACTTTGACTGACAGGGCCGCCTTGTTAAGGCGGGCACCGTGACAGACGGGGCATTCGGATTCGGTCATGAAACCTTCGATCCACGTCCGAATCCATTCGCTCGACGTTTCCCGGTAGCGACGCGTCAGATTCGTAATAATACCTTCATGGTAATCGACCTTCTGATGCAATCTTCCCGAAGATGAGCGAAGCTTGTAGTGCATCTGGTCGGGTGAGCCGTATAAAATAATCTTGAGATGGTCTTGGGAAAGTTCCCTCGTTGGGACATCTAAGGGAATACCATAGTGCTTGCAGACGTGTTCGAGCATGAGACTCGAAAGATTCTCTTCATCGTTATTCTTATAGGGAATGATACCGCCGTCTAGAAGCGATTTCTCCGGGTCGAGGATGAGCGCTTCGGCGACTTCGAGTTTGACACCAAGCCCGTTACAATAAGGACACGCGCCGATCGGCGTATTAAACGAAAATAGTCGAGGCTCGAGATCAGGCACGGTAAACTCCGAATCGGAACAAGAGTAGTTCTGACTGAATGAGAGCATCTCTTTGTTCGCCCTGACGCGCGTCTTTCCACTGGCGAGTCTCGCGGCGAGTTCGAGCGCGTCATAGAGCCTGCTTCTTATGCCTTCCTTGACGATGAGACGGTCGATCGTTAAATAGAAATCGTGCTTCTTGTTCTTATCGAGTTCCGGCATGTCTTCCAAAAGGATGTTCTTGCCGTCGACCAGGGCACGCTGAAAGCCCTGTTTCAAGTATTGCTCAGCAACCTTCCTGTGCGTTCCCTTCTGCTGTTCGACGACAGGCGCGTAAACGATGATCTTGGTTCCCTCTTCGAGCGTCAGGACGCGATTGGTCATTTCTTCGATCGTCTGCTTTTGTAGCGGTTCATCCGTATCCGGGCAATAGGGAATACCGACACGGGCATAGAGGAGTCGCAAGTAATCGTAGATCTCCGTGACGGTTCCAACCGTTGAACGCGGATTATTCGACGTCGTTCTCTGGTCGATGCTGATCGACGGGCTCAGCCCCTCGATCCGATCGACATCGGGTTTCTCGAAGTTGCCGAGGAACTGCCTAGCATAAGCGCTTAGACTTTCCATGTAGCGCCTCTGCCCTTCCTGATAGAGCGTATCGAAGGCCAGCGAGGACTTTCCGCTACCGGAAATACCCGTCATGACGACGAGTTTGTTCTTCGGTATGTCTACGTTGATGTTCTGGAGGTTGTTTTCCCGCGCTCCAAAAACCTTGATCCAATCATGAGTCGCCATGGATGATCTCCTTGAAGTCTTCCTCTGTCAGTATGTTGATGTTAAGTTCTTTCGCTTTGTCGTACTTGGACCCGGCTGCCTCACCAGCGACAACATAGTCCGTCTTGGAACTGACGGATGAGGTTACCTTGCCGCCCCGGGATTCGATCAAATCGATCGCTTCCTCCCGAGTCATCGACAGCTTGCCCGTCAGAACGAATGTCTTGCCCGAAAGCGTATCCTCTTCGCTCGATTTTGTCTCTTGGACGACATTTACCCCGAGTGCCTTGAGTTCATCGATCAAAACGAGTTCTTGTCCACTATTGAAAAAATTGACGATGCTCGTGGCGATCATTTCGCCGATCTCATCGATTTCAATGAGTTCTTCTTTCGTAGCTTCGCGCAATCGATCCACGGAAGGAAAGTGTCTTACGAGTGTCTTCGCAACCTTACTCCCGACGTGCTTGATTCCAAGACCGAACAGGAGTCGATCGAAACTTTGGTTCTTGCTGTCTTCGATCGCCTGAAGCAGTTTTTCGACTTTTTTCTGACCGAACCCGGGAATATCCTTGAGTTCGTCCTTGAACTGGTGGAGTCGATAGATATCGGCGATCGTATTGAGAAAACCGAGTTCGTGAAGCGTCTCGATGACGCGTTCTCCGAGCGTGTCGATATCCATCGCTACGCGACTCGAAAAGTGAATAAGCCTGTGTATGTTTTTACCGGGACAATCCGGATTCGTGCAATAGTGGTCCGCTTCACCGTCCTGTCGTTTGACCGGAGCGCCACAGACCGGACACGTTTTGACCATGACAAACGGCTCTTGGTCCTTACGCTCTTCATAATCGACTTCGATGACTTCAGGAATGATCTCGCCGGCCTTGTGGACCCAGACGGAGTCCCCGATCCGTATGTCTTTCTTCTGAATGTAGTCCTCGTTGTGGAGTGTCGCACGCGATACGCGTGACCCCGATACGGTGACGGGTTCCAATTCGGCGACCGGCGTAATGACACCGGTACGTCCGATCTGAAACGTGATATCGTTCAGTTTCGTCTTGACGCGTTCGGCTTTGAACTTGTAGGCGGTCGCCCACTTCGGTGATTTCACGGTATATCCGATTTTCTCGTGTAGAGCGAAATCATTGATCTTGATTACGACACCGTCGGTTTCATAGGGAAGTTTCTTACGCAAGGAATCATAGTGGTCGATCGTCTCTTTGAGTTCCTCGATGGTTTTGACGATCGCATAGTTCGTATTGATCTTGAGCCCGAGATCCTTGATCCATTCGAGCGCTTCCGCCTGTGTTTTCACATATTTTTCGGCAGCGACGAGCGTATAACAAAAGAGATCCAAGTTTCTCTTTGCTGCAACCTTGCTGTCGAGCTGCCGGATCGATCCCGCCGCGGCGTTACGCGGATTCGCGAAAAGAGGCTCGTCGTTGGCGAGCCGCGCTTCATTCAAAGTCTTGAAACTCTTATGGGGCATGAAAACTTCACCCCGTACTTCGATATCGACCGGTTTCTTCAAGGACAACGGCAGACTTCGGATCGTCTTGACGTTTTTTGTCACGTCTTCACCGACAGTGCCGTTTCCACGCGTTACCGCTTGGACGAAACGCCCCTTTTCATAGCGGATACTGATGGCGAGTCCGTCGATCTTGAGTTCCGTCACATACGTGGGATTGTCCGTGACTTTTTTGATCCGGGCATCGAACTGGACGAGTTCTTCCTTGCTGAAGACATTGGAAAGAGACATCATCGGAACACGATGTTCGACCTTCTGAAATGATTCGAGTATATCGCCACCGACCTTTTCGGTTGGCGTATCCGGACGTTTAAACTCAGGATATTTTGTTTCCAACTCGATGAGTTCTTTCATATAAGCGTCGTACTGACTATCCGTTATGACGGGCTCGTCGAGCGTGTGATAGGCGTGATTCGCCTCATTGATGCGTTCGGTCAATTCGTTGATTCGTTTTTCAATATTCATTAAAACCACCCATTCGCATTATACCACTATTCGCCTGCTTTTACCCCCGATTCGACGAGAAAAAGTGAGGCCTTTTTCCTTCGTCCCGTCCAGTCGTGTCGCGTCCATGAAAGATAGAGCGCCTGCCGGGCGCGCGTCATCGCGACGAACATCAACCGTCTTTCTTCCTCCTCTTCGGACAAACGATTTTCCCGGTTATTCGGGAAAAAGTCAGCCTCAAGACCGATGATGAACACGACATCGAACTCGAGGCCCTTCGCCCGATGAATCGTCAACAGTTGAACGCCTTCTTTATACATGTGGTCCGTTTCTTCATGTTCCTGAAACATCAGGTCTTCTTTCAGCAATTCGAACTGGAGTTCGTAGCTGCGCCCATGGGTCCGATACAAAACGGCGATCTCTTCGGCTTGGACACCTTGCCGGATCAAAAAGCGAATCCTGTTGGTCAGGGCCTGGGCTTCTTCTTCCGGATCGTGATAACAAAAAGATAACACGGTCCCTTCTTTCGAACTTTCCGATGCGAGCGTTTTCTTAAACGACCTACGGTTATGCGCGATCAATCTGTTCGCATGTTCGATAATCGCCTGGTCGGACCGGTAATTAAGATCGAGTGTTTCCTGTTTCGCACGATAGTCCTGAACGAAACGCAAAATAATGTTTTCACTAGCACCGCGAAAACGATAGATGCTTTGATCGGGATCGCCGACGGCGAATACCGCTGTGTCCTTGCCGATCATCTTCTTTAATACGGCATACTGCAAGTCGTTCGTATCCTGGAACTCGTCGATAAAGATGTAATCGAGATCAAGAGTGACTCGTTTTTCTTTGAGCAACCGATCGAATTCGAGCAAAAGATCATCGTAGTCCATCAGATGGTGTTGTTGCAGATCGCGTTGATAGGCCTTGAACCCTCTCGGTCGAAGACCCCGGAAAAGACCGTTCTTATAGATCGAGAACGAAAGGAGCTGTTCTTTGGAAAACGGGCTCTTCGTCTCATCATAGAGACGACGTTCCTTATTGCTTAAGTAGCCATAGGCGAACTGGTGGAACGTATGAATATGAACATCGGGATTGTCCGTGCGCTCGCGCATTTCCAAAGTCGCCTTACGCGTGAACGTAATCGCGAGAATACGCGACGGATCTGCTCCATGCTCGATGAGACTACGGATCCGTTCGGTAATGACGTGCGTTTTTCCGGTTCCCGCTCCGGCGAGCAAAAAGAGAAACCGTGCATCGGTTCGCACGGCTTTCCTCTGTTTCTCATTCAAGATCATAGGATCACCCGTATTATCCTAGTCGGTTACGAGCTTTTTTTACTTGGATTTTATTTTCTTCAGGGCGGGATGACTCTCGAGCAGTTTCTTGATGCCGTGCGGCATCGAGAAGGCGATCGTCGCGATCTCGTCTTTGACCGAGATCACAACGCCGACGCCAAACGTGCTATGCTCAACGTGATCACCCGTCGAAAGATAATCCGAGGATGCCTGTCTCGGTTCGAAATCCTTTTTCTCATAACCGATCCGCGATTCCTGGATGAACCTCGAAGGATATGAGAATCGTACGGATCCGTAAACCATCCGCTCCTTGGCATAAGTCAGGTAGAGACGACGCTTGGCTCGGGTCATACCGACATAACAGACGCGTCTCTCCTCTTCGAGTCCGCTTGGATCGTTCAAGGACCGATCACTCGGGAAAATGCCCTCTTCCATGACGACCATGAAAACGATGGGAAACTCCAATCCCTTGACCTGATGGATGGTCGAGAGTTTGATGCGATTCGTGTCGGTCATTTCCTTGTCGAGATCGGTATATAGCGCGATCTGATCGAGAAGCTCGGCGATCCGTTCACGGAAAGATCCTTCGTAATACATCTCGCCTCGCATGAATACGGTTTGAAGTTCTTTTAAGTTGTCGATCCGGTCATCGCTGATCTCGCTCTCATCGGCTTTAAGCATGTTTAGGTATCCGGTCTTGGCGATCACATAGGGAACGACCTGTTCGAGGCTTTCCATCTCGTCGAAGTCCTGTTGGATTTCCAGAATCAGTCGTTTGAAGGCATTTAACGATTTTCGTGCCTGCGGCCGAAGATCGACGTATTCGATCGCGTCGAAAAGCGATTCTTTCCGTTCCCGGGCCACATCGATCAGTTTCTGGATGCTAACGAGTCCGAGTGACCGTTTCGGTACGTTAATGATCCGCTGCAAGTAAAAA
>CAYUIK010000010.1:0-8972 GCA_964444805.1 uncultured Acholeplasmataceae bacterium
TTTTTTAACGTATATTTCTCCGTGTTTAATCATGACAAATCCAACTTTCTCTTATGTGACGCCTTGATAGATCTTAAGAGCATCCGCCAAGGACATGTTCACAATCTTTTTGTAGGTAATCGGAACGGCGACCAAAAAGATCAAGATCGATCCGACAAAGGATAGCAGGATGATTCCCAAGGACAAGGCCATCGGGAAGATCATGCCGTACTGGGTCGCCATGTACCAGGTCATCGCCTTCATGGTAAGAAGGGCGAGCGGTAGACTCAAGATGTATATGAGTGCGACATAGACCATGTAGCTATTGACGAAGATGCCTTTGACCTCGGTATCGTCATAGCCGATGACCTTGAAGAGACTGATGTCGTAACTGTAGTGTTCGATCGACAAGACGATGATCAAGACGAGGACGACGATGCCGATGGCCATCGCCGAGACCGTCATGACTGCCGACATATAGACCATGAGATTGGACATATCCCGCGACTGATCGACCAAGTCATCAACGTTGATGACGGTCACGAAGTCACCGGTTGGTTCTTCTCTTGTATATAGAACGTTGGCGAGATCTTCGGTCGTGCCGAAGGAAAGTTCATCGGATAGTCGCGCTCGGCCTATATAGACTTTGGATGCTCCGAGTTCATCCTGAACTCCGAGCACGACCTTCTCGATGGCGAGATTGCCGTAGGAAAGGGTCATCTGTTCACCCTTCTTGATGCCCGTTTCCATGGCGATGCTCCTCGTAATGATGACGCCGTCTGAAGAGAGTCGATCCGTGATTTCCTTGTTGTTTTCAAAGAGTGGGTGAAGCGTACTCTCGGGATCGATCCCGACGAGTGTCACGCTCTTGTCTCCTTGCATGACGTGATGGATCTCCAGGACGCGTTCATGGGAAACGTCCGTCGAACAATCCGTGTAGGACTCGCAATAAGCAACATATGTGACGTCGATCGAATCGTAATAGTCCTTGAACATTCGGTCGAAAATGTTCGTCATCGATAGGGCGATCAAAATGAGATAGATCGCCGTGAAGACGCCTAGAACGAACACGACAAAGCGGCTCTTGTGTCGCCAGATATAGGCATGGCGGATGCGTTTCAAGAGCGGTAAGCGCTTAAATATCCTTGGCATCTTCGAAACGTTTTCAAAACCGCGGTCGATCGGTGGACGCATGAGGTCGACCGGGTGCTCTTTAAGAAGACGCATGACGACGATATACCCGAGTATAAGCAAAAAGATCAAAGGAATGCCGATGCTCTGAAAGAAAATCGCCAGCGATGGTTTAACGGAATCGCTCGGCAAGAGATAGATCCCGGCAAAAAGATCTTTGAGTGGCGTAGCCAGATAAAGACCGATGGCATACCCGATTAAAAGACCCGGAAGCGAAAGAATCATCACGAATAGGAGATATGGAAAAGCGATCGCCTTTTTCGTGTATCCGAGCGCCTTTAAAATACCGATGGCCCCTCTTTGTTCAAAGAGCATGCGTGAAACCATGATCGCGACGATTAGAACCGCGATCGACGCGATGACGAGGCTAAGGATTAAACCGATCGCTTCGGAGCCGGCGATCTCATCGTAGATCGCCCCACTCCGAATCGTCGAGGACGTCAAAGCCGTGTTCATGACGAAGGGAAGGTCATGATCTAGAAAGTCCTTTTGTGTCATATCTTCACCGGTGAAAACACCGGCGAGCGTCACACCGAGTTCCTCGGGCAACATCGAAAAGGCCGGATCGGCGAGGAGGGCGAGCGTTCGCGTCTCGTTGTTGATGATAAATTCGTTTCCAAAGAGCGCGAGCGTGTAATCGGGAAAAAGAACGAACCCGGTAATCTCATAACTCATATCATGGAAGGTGATGCTTCCGCCGAGTTCGAGACCGTTGGCTTTAGCATAGACTTTCGTAAGGGCGATCTCATCATCGGTTACGGGCTTTCTTCCTTCCATGACATAAGTCCTGTTGATCGCATCCATGTCTTTTATAATACGCATGAAGTGCTGGGCGCCACCCAGATCGTAATAGAGATCTTTGTGCAGTCTCGCTTCGAGCATCGTCTTTTCAAAGGTATCTTGATAGGCATCGATCCGGTTTTCGATGAGCGCGTCAAAGACGCTCTCATCGTGATGATAGAGTTCGGAAAGCGATACCGCATCGCCGATCGCTAAAGAGCTTTCCCGATCGAAAGGCATGATCTGTTCGAACATGACGACGTTGAAGTCTTCCTGATTATAGGCTTCGAAATACGCTTCACTCGGGTCTTTGAGTGCGCGAATCGAGTAACTAATGACGACAAAGATAAACGCACTCATGATCATGATGAAGGAGAGGAGCGCGACTTGAAAGCCTCGTCTGAAAAAATGTCTAAAAACGCTCTTATAAAGCATGATCAGCTCCAGGTGATGCTCGAAGCATCGACTTGATTTTGGTTTGCGTGAATGCCTGTGACTTGACCGGAATTCATTTTGATCGTGCGATGGGCGAGATTCGATATCGCGGGATTATGGGTAATGAGGATAATCGTGGTTTTATAGGTTCGATTGAGTTTTTGTAGGAGGGAAAGAATCTTTTTTCCGGTCTCTTCGTCGAGTGCGCCTGTCGGTTCGTCACAAAATAGGATCAAAGGCTCCTTGATGAGCGCACGCGCGATCGAGACGCGTTGTTGTTCCCCACCGGAAAGCTGGTGCGGGTATTTGTCTTTATGGTCTTCGAGGCCGACGTCTTTGAGCATGTCCTCGATCGCGATGTTCTTGTTGCCGAGGTGGTGTCCTAAAGCGACGTTTTCATATACGGTGAGCGTGGATAGCAGGTTGTACTGTTGAAAGATGAATCCCATGTTCACCCTTCTAAAGGACGTCAGCTCTTTTTGGTCCATCCTTGATATGACCGAATCCTTGACATGGATCTCACCTTCTGTGGGCGTATCGAGTCCGCTCATCACATTGAGCATCGTGGACTTACCACTCCCGGAAGGTCCAAGAACAACGATGAATTCGCCCCTTTGAATCGCAAGAGACACGCCCTTTAAAGCGTGCGTCTCGACCTCTCCATTCGTATAGACCTTTGATACGTCTTTGATTTCAATCATGACGCAATACCTCTTTTAAATAGGGCCGGATGAGTTCTCTGAGTCGCGGTGTCATATCTTCTTTGAATGTCTTGAAATCGGCATCCGCTTCATAGACTTGAATGATGAAGCGCATCACAGCAACACCATAGATCATTTCCGCGAGATCGTTTGACGTGATCGTGCTTTGTTCGAAGTCACCGAAGTGATCGAGCTTTTCTTTGATCTTTTCCATGTAATCGAAATCCAGTTTCGCGAGACGATGAAAGAGTTGGGGTCTTTTTTTGGCGAGTTTCATCGATGAAATCAAAATATCCAGCAGAAACGATCGAGGAATTCGACTCATCTTTCGAAAGGGATCGAGAGCGATCTCGATGATCTGATCGAGCGGTTGTGGCATATGTTCGATCATGTGTTCGTCTTCGTATTGGGCCATGTGTTCGAACACGGCGATCAACAGATCGTCTTTGGTAGGAAAGTAGTTGAAGACCGTTCCTTCGGCGATCTTGCACGCTTTGGCGATCGCTTTGGTCGTTGTCTTTTGAAAGCCCTTCTCTTGAAAAAGAGCCGTGGCTTCCTTTAAGATGTTCTGTTTCGTTTCGACTTTGAGTTCTTCGGTTATTCTTGACATGTCGCCCTCCTTATATGAGTATACTCATATTATATGATACGCATAGGCGTCATGTCAAGGGAAATCATATGATCTTTTTAACAATTTTCCTAAAAAGGGTTGACAAGCAATACTATGCTATGTATAATAATGCACATAAAGCAGTATGAGGGTGATCGTTATGAAAGCACAGCTTAAAAAAGGAGTCATTGAAATCTTCGTCCTTGCCTTACTCTCGAAGGGGGACTCCTATGGCTATAAAATCGTTTCGGATTTAAGCAACTATACCGATATGACCGAATCGACGCTCTATCCGATTTTAAGGCGACTCGAAAAGGCGGAAGCCCTCAAGACCTATAATGAGGTGATCGCGGGGCGAAACCGCAAGTACTACACGATTACGCCACAAGGACGAAAACAGATCGATCACTTCATCCAGGAGTGGCAGGATATCAAGAATGTCTACGACATTTTGACAAAATGAGGGATAACAATGAAAACATGGTTGGAAACACTTAGAAAAGAACTCTCGCGCTCGTTCTATGCCGACGAAGTCGACAAGATCGTGAGTTACTATGAAGAGATGATCAACGATCGTCTCGATCACGGTGAAACACTTTCGCATATTTTAGAATCCTATGACATCAAGACGATCGTGCGTCAGATGACGCCCGAAGTCCTTGCGAAACGAAGCGATGATTCGTTTTCAAACATTATGAAGAGCGCGAAACTGTTATTGATCGCGTTACTCACGACACCTCTTTGGATTCCTTTGGGTGTGATCTATCTGGTCAGCTTCATCGTGGTCATCACGTTGGGGTTCGTCGCGATCGTGGTTGGGTTTTCATCGCTTGTTGGCGTCTTTGGATTTATATTTGAACTCTTAACGGGCGAACTCGCGCTCGCAGAGACGCTCGTTATGATCGGATTGGGTTTGATAACGACCGTAATCGTCCTCTTGGTCGCCCTTGGCTTGATCACGGTCGTTTCGATGGTTACGAAAAAGATGGTTTACTATACGAGCTTGATCGCTCAAAAGATTGGAGAAAAAAGATGAAACGCATACTAAGGATATTGTTTTTGGTTTTCGGTTTAGGCATGCTATTGATCGTTGTCGGTATCGTTACCGGAGCGTCGTTTACACCGATTTTCGGGTTTTTCAATGAGGATGACAAATATGGTGACCTCATGACCTATGAGGTCACGGATTACGTGGATACGATTAGGATCGACACGTCGGTACGCGACCTGTCCGTCGTTTTGACGGATGATGAAGATCTTTATATGACCTATTACGAGCATGAGGATGACACGTGGGTCATCGATGAAGAGGATGGCGTGTTATTGGTTGAACAAGATCGGAAAGTCCGGT
The DNA here is from genome assembly GCA_964444805.1 of uncultured Acholeplasmataceae bacterium. Classification (GTDB taxonomy): domain Bacteria; phylum Bacillota_I; class Bacilli_A; order Acholeplasmatales; family Acholeplasmataceae; genus RECG01. The sequence goes on from CAYUIK010000010.1 coordinate 5,048, forward strand.
TTCGACTCTTTAATTTCGGATTTTCTTCGAGTGAGTTCCGCGAACTCACGGTTTATTTACCCCGAGATGGCGATTATGCACTCGACTTTCGCACACAGGTAGGGAAGATCGACCTCGCGTTCGCCGAAGTCGAAGCGTTTGAAAGCGTCAGGATTCAATCGAGTACGGGCAATATAACTTTGAAGAACCTCGATGTCGCAGCCGACTTCGAAGTGAAAACACAAACGGGCAGCATGGATCTGGACAAAATCACGTGTCAAGATCTCGAGGCGATGGTCTCAACCGGCAAAATGACCCTTGAAAACATCGCGGCAAACGCTTTGGATCTAACCAATAGTACCGGAAAAATCCAGGTGAGCGATAGCGTGATTGCCAATGACGTAAACGCACAGAATTCCATGGGAGATATTGTCATGACGCGCGTCACCGCTTCGGCGTTCGACCTTGAGTCAAGCACGGGAAGTATCGAGGTTATCTTGGACTCGGCGCTTTCGATCGAGTTCGACTTAAGGACGACTCTTGGTGAGGTCGAGGTGTTCGGTCAGGATCAAGGACAAAAACACGTGACAAACACGGGAGATATCATCCTTAAAGCATCCGTTTCAACGGGTAGCATTAAGATCAAGGCCGCTTGATTAATGGACGATGCGGCCAATCGGTCTAAAACAGTAAAACCCGGTATGGCCTGCCATCAACGTGATGGCATGCTTTCCGGGTTTTCTTTTGGGCTCGAACAAGGACGAGAAATGACTCATATAAAAGACTTAGATCCCTTTTTATGGCTTGATCAAAGGTTTTACGTGCGTTCCGAAGTATCCGATCGACCGCATGACGAGATCGTGATCCATCGGACCGATCGGCATATGAAGGGTGAAACGATCGATGTCCATGGCAGCAACGATCATGTTGATCTTTTTCGCGACATATTCGGGATTACCGACATAAAGTGCGCCTTCCATGCTTAGGGCGTGCTCATAGGTCGCTCTCGTGTATGACCCCCAGCCCCGTTCAAGGCCGATCTTACTCATTGCGAGTTCGATTGAAGGGAAATAGGTCTCGATCGCTCGATTGTGATCGAGATCGATATAACCATGGGAATGGACGCTTACAAAGGCGTCACGGATGTCGTGTCCGTATCGCACGAATTCCTTTCGGTAGAGATCGACGAGCGGTTTAAAGCGTATGGGTTCCCCGCCGATAATAGCAAGAAATAAAGGAAGACCAAAGCGCGCCGCGCGTCTAACGGATTCCACCGTTCCACCAACGGCGACACTGATCGTTAAAGTGTCATCGGTACGGGGATAGATCCCGATTCGATCGAATGAAGGACGATGTTTCCCTTGATGTGAGACGATCTCGTGATCCCTGATTTTTACTAGGAGGTCGAGTTTCTCTTCAAAGAGATCGTCATAGTCCTTTAAGTCATAACCAAAAAGCGGAAATGATTCAATGAATGAACCCCTGCCCGCCATGATCTCAACGCGACCTTTCGCGATCGCATTGATCGTTGAGAATTGTTGATAGATCCGAACCGGATCATCACTTGACAATACCGTAACGGCACTCCCGAGTTTAATCGTTTTCGTTAAGGGGGCCGCCGCAGCAAGAATGATCTGTGGTGATGAGACCGCGAAGTCCTCGCGGTGGTGTTCGCCAACGCCGAAATAGTCGAGTCCGACCTTTTCGGCGTGCACGATCTCTTCTAGGACTTGATTGATTCGTTTCTCATAAGTGACTTTCGTTTTCGTAATCGGATCCGTCATGACTTCAGCAAAGGTTGTGATACCGAGTTCAATTCTTTTCATATGATCACCATGTCTATAATAAAAGGCGAAGGGGGAAAAGGTGGAGGATTTGCTTATGTCCAACGGATAGAACGTGTGATAGAGACAGCGTGGGTAGAACAAGGCTGTTATCTCGATGTTCTTGATAATCAATCATTCGTCATAATTATGGATATATGTGTTCTAAGTGTATTGATTCACCAAGGATTGGATCGCATTACAAATACACGTAGGGTTAAGGCGAAAAACCCAAGTATCATCCTCGCATATTCACATACAGCTTATCCAACAGACGATGCTCAATCGCATATTCGATCTTTTTGATATGTTTCGTGTGTTTCGTCTCATCGAGCCACATGACAAGTTGCTTATTCCTTTCATTGAGACGTGTGATATCCGACCTCGTTGGCGGCCTGTCATTTTTGGAAAGATTCGTCTTAGAAGACGTTACGACAAGATTCCACAGATCATCCGTATAGACAAAACTCCAAGGAATAACATGGTCGATGTGAATGTCGGCGGGTTCGACGACTTCGTCGGTATAGAAGTCACGGATCTCATGCTTGTGATGCGCTTCAAGTAGTATTTTCTTGAACTTTTTCAGACTCGCTCTTCGAATCTTGACATCCGATGCTGCATTGACTTTATTTGCAATCTTTGGCGCATAGTTGAAACGCTCCAGGAGCTGAGCCCACTTGTAGTTCAATAATTTGGATAGGACGAACGCATACTCGTCGATCGTCTTGATATCGTCTTTTTTAAAGATTAACGTTTTGTTATCATCGTCGATCTCATAGATATCAAGTGTTTCCTTGTTTCCTACATTTTTGAATCTCGGACATACATTCGTTTTCGCATTTCTCAGTATGTCCCTTACGCAACGATCATAATACGATCTGTTTTCATAAAAATAATTCTCGATCTGGTCCCATGGTACAGGAGTTGTTTTGACCTCACGCTTGTATTTTTTGATCATCTTGTCGACGATTTGTAGGATAACCGGGCTGTGTCCTTGTTCTAGGTTGAAAAAGAATGTTTGGTTCCAATAATATTTAATCATCTTATTCGCAATATCCGCCTGATTAACGACGCATGTATCATTGATAATTCGATATTCATTCAATGAAACACACTCTAAAATACCCCGTCCCCACGCGGTTTTGTAGGTATTGTCGTTTTTCATTTCTTCGATTACTCGAATCCATTTTGCCAGATAAGGGTCCATGCGCATCATCTCCATATTACAATTGCCAAGAACAATAGTCTTCTCGAAACTTAACAAACACGTTTATCAATGAATTATCGCCAAAGCCGTTTATATACTCCTCGATCCAAAAATCGGACCAAACCGATATCTCGCAGTTGTTGTAAAATCTGTCTAATCTTAGCATCTATATGGTGGTTATTTGGGTGTATGTTTTGTAACACAGGCTCATGGGAGTACATGGTTTCTAAATTGAATATATCATCATGCAGACGATCAATGATAGCAAATATATCTCTTTGCCATGGCGTCAACCAATGTAGAAGAGCCCCTTTGTCTGTCAAATGAATGTGGTTGTCTCCACTTGCATCAAAACGGACGTTTGTACGATTATCAAATCCGGTTATCAGTTTTTCGATCGAATCGATTACAGTTTTATTAAAACTTCCACATCTGTAATTTTTCGTCATTTCATCAAAATCAGCTGCTATTGTTCGAGTAATATCGATTTCATCAATAATCATTATTCCATATTCATAGTTTCTTGAAAATCCATCACTGGTTAAATTTGAAGATGTTACTAACGCTTTAACTTTGTCGAAGAGATAAATGTTTGCATGCAGGTTTTGATAGTTGAAACTTTTAAATCCTCGACTGACAACCTGCTTGATCGCTTGAATATGGGAATATCCTGCATAAAAATCAGCAAGATTTGCTGATGTGATCAGTCGCAACTGTGAAGTCTCTTTTTTCTTTTCCAAGATGTTGTTAATGATGTTTTCATGCGTGAATGGAGAGCATAAATCAATACTCTTTTCACTCTCTTCAACCAAATCGTAAAACAATTTGTCGCTAGGATTTTTAATCGTTTCAATCATATCCTTGGCCCCCGTTTCATCATAAATACAACAGATCCATGCACACTCAGATTAGAGAA
>CAYUIK010000011.1:0-8822 GCA_964444805.1 uncultured Acholeplasmataceae bacterium
AACCCTTCTTTAAAGAAGAATGCGTCATGTTTTAGAACCCCCTCAAGTCTTATTGGCTACCTTGATTATAACGTTATTCGGTATTCTTTTCAAGATGACAGGGTCTTATTGATGTGAAATGACGATGCGTTTTGAAAGATATGCGAAAAGTGGCGTGTTTTTCATTGTAAGTTAAAGAACGTAGGCGTGGACTAACCAAATAGACCTGTTGTTGTTGAAATCGTCCTGTTCTATCATTTGATTGGAATCGAATCGGTTATCAATCAGTTATGGATCGCCATGTATTCTCAAAAACCTGGTTCCATCAAAAGAGTCGTTACGTGCTTCCAGGCTCGTTTTCGGCAGGTGTCCTTTAACAAGCAAAACGATATGTGGACTTTGTCGTTCTCATTTCCTAGGAGCGACGTCGATAACGCAAAAACCTATATCATCTCGACCATTTTTTTTAGATCATGTCGGATTTAGTCGTTTGATACCGGTATGAGTCGTGAAAGATTGAAAAATACGCTCTTGACAAATTGATGGACAATGGTATAATAAGTAAGAAATGTATAACAAGTATGATGAGGTGATCATATGTCCGATTTAAAGGGTAAGAGTATGTCGGTCGTAAAGGTCGGCGAAAAGGGACAAATCGTCATTCCGAAAGCTATGCGGGACATGTTCAAGATCAAGCCGGGTGATACGGTATTGATGCTCGCCGATGAAAAACAGGGGATCGCGATCGTATCGAACGAGGATTACATGCGGTTCGCGCAAAGCGTTTTCGATGCCCAGAAAGGACACGGTAAAACCTGATGGAAGCCATCGTTATCGAGGACTTGCAAAAAGTGTTCAAGGAAAGGGTTGCCGTCCGGGGGTTGTCGCTCGCGATCGAAGAGGGAACGTGTTTCGCCTTGCTCGGCACGAATGGTGCCGGCAAGACGACAACAATCGACATGCTTTCAGGGCTGTTGAAACCGACCGATGGCGAAGCCTATCTTTTCGGTAACAGCATTCTTTCCGATATGGATGCGATCAAGCCTTTGATCAACGTTTCCCCACAGGAAACGGCGGTCGCACCGAATTTGTCCGTTTTCGAGAACCTCGTCTTCATGGGAAGAATCTATGGGCTATCGATTGTACAGGCTAAAGACAAAGCAGAATCGATGCTTGAGATGTTTCGTCTTGAAGACCGGAAAAAGGACAAGGCGAAAACGCTCTCCGGAGGATTGAAACGGCGTCTCAGTATCGCCATGGCCTTGATTACGGATCCGAAGATTTTATTCTTGGATGAACCTACGCTCGGGCTTGATGTTCGCTCAAGACGGGAACTCTGGTATATACTGAATCAACTCAAAAAGAACATGACGATCATTTTGACAACGCATTATATGGAAGAGGCCAAACGTCTGGCCGATCGGATCGGAATCATCGACGAGGGAATCTTGAGAATGGTCGGTACGCTTGAAGAGTTGCGGGAAGAAACGAATCTATTTGAACTCGAAGAGATCTTTTTGTCGCTGACAAAGGGAGATCCGGTCCTATGAAGACGATCATTTACGCGAAAAGGAACTCAAAAGAGCTTATGAGCGACCGGTTGAGTCTGATTTTCATGATCGGTCTGCCGGCTTTTCTGCTCGTCTTCATGGTTACTCTCAATCGAAGTCTTGGCGTCAATGACGCCTTCGATCCGAGGAACTTCGTTCCTTCGACGATCATCTTCAGTTATGCCTTTCTGACGATGTTTTCGGCCATGCTGATCGCGAAGGATCGAAGCAGTTCGTTTTTGAAGCGAATGTTCGTCTCTCCACTCAAAGCCCATCACTATGTCCTTGGGTATATGTTGCCGCTCGTAGGCATCGCTTTCGTTCAATCCATCGTGCTTTATCTGATTGGATTTCTAGTGGGCTTGACCTTTTCGGTCCATGTTCTTTTGAGCCTGTTTTTTTTGTTTCCGATCGCGACACTGTTCATTGTCTTGGGGCTTCTGTTCGGAAGTGTCCTCAAGGACCGGCAGGTCGGACCGATCGTCTCGATTCTGGTCCAGGTGGTAGCCTTTTTGTCGGGCATGTGGTTTTCGCTCGATCTCGTCGGAGGATGGTTCGAGACTTTGGGGCGGATTCTACCGTTTTCGTACGGGGTCGATATGATTAGAGATGTTCTGAGCGGTGAATATGGGGATGTTTTCGTTCCTCTCGTCGTGATCATGGTCTACATGATCACGATTGGGGTTGTGGCGGTGGTCGTTTTCAGGAAAAAGATGAAAAGGTAGTTTGTCTTAAATAAATATGCATGAACAAAGAGGGTGAACCCATGAAACGAGGAAATGCTTCGAACATAACCTATCGGGGCTTGAAGAAATCAGATGATACCGAAATCGAGTCTCTGATCCGTCATGAGTTTTCGATTGGCCGGTATGTCAAAAAGGAATACGTCGTCAAACGAGCGACCAGGATGTAACGATTTGGAGCCATGGCCGGATCGACTTATCATGAGGTTGCCGAATATGACGGGAAACCGGTCGGTATCATCATGGGTCGGATCGATCGGGATTACCGACTTTCAAAGGTTTCTTCGCACGTGCTTTCATACCTGTTCCATCCGTTCATCATTTTTCTGACGGCTTTCGGGGATCTAAAAGGTGTTTTGTCATACGTGCGGATCGTGAAGGCCTACGGGCAATTGTTTAAAAGAAAGAAAGGATTCGTTTGACGGTGAATTGACGCTTCTGATCGTCGATCGAAACCATCAGGGCAAAGGCATCGGCAAGGAGCTTCTGAAAAGCTTTGTCGATCACTTGAAAAAAAGAGAGGGAAAACGATTCGATCTCTTTACCGACACGGAATCATCCTTTGGTTTTTATGATAAAAACGGACTTATGAAAGCGGGTATGAAACATGTCATGGTCGATCTGTATACGGGAGATATCCGTTCTGATCAAAGAAAACACCAAACATATGAACGTTAAAATATGAGCGATAGATTGACAATTATGGGTTATAGTGATAAAACATAAGCGATATGAGACAAACATTCGATATTAAGGACTTTGTTCATGTTGAGACCGACCAGTCCATCCGTGATGGACTGGTCATAAGGTTCGTCAAGAGAAGAAAAGAATCCGGACTGACCCAAAAAGAACTGAGCAGAAAGTCCGGGGTCAGTTACGGCTCGATCAGGAGGTTCGAGTCGACGGGAGATATCTCTTTGCGTTCGTTACTGAGAATAAGCTCAACGATTGGTTGTTTGAAGGACTTCGATCATCTCTTTGAACATGAGATCATCAAGAACATCAAGGATATGAAAGGATGAAAGGCGATATAAGAAAACTGACCGTAACATACAATCAGCGCATTGTCGGTTATCTGGCGGAAATCGAAAAGGGCAGAATCGCCTTTCAGTACGATGACGAGTGGGTTTCGAAAGGATTTTCCATATCGCCCTTTTCTCTTCCGCTATCCCATCAAGTTTATATTTCGAAGTCCGGTCATTTTGGCGGCCTATTCGGTGTCTTCGGTGACTCGTTGCCGGATGGCTGGGGTGAACTCCTGGTCCGAAGGATGCTCGCTAGAAGAGGCGTTTCTTTTGAAGCGACCTCACCGCTGTTTCGCCTGGCGTTGATCGGTTGGAACGGATTGGGTGCGCTCGCCTATGAACCAACAAAATCGTTTGTGAAAAGGGATGATCTTGTCGATTTGGATGAGCTCGCTCGCAAAGTGAAAAGAATGCTTGATGAGACATATCGGGATATTGATCTGGATCATCTCTATCATGTCGGAGGTTCGAGCGGAGGGGCAAGACCGAAAGCGCACGTTCGAATGAACGATTCGGACTGGATCGTCAAATTCCCGGCAACGATCGATCCGATCGATATCGGGAAATCCGAATATGAAACGAATCTTCTGGCTCAAAAATCCGGAATCGATGTTTCTTCCTTTTTATTGTTTCCAGCGAAGACGAACAGCGGATATTTCGGAACGAGGCGTTTTGATCGAATACGGGATCGAAGGGTTCACATGATTTCCTTATCGGGAATTTTGGAAACCACGCATCGTATTCCCAACTTGGACTATATGCACCTGTTTCAAGTCATTCAGAAGATATCGGTTGATCAGAATGACTTATATGAAGCGTATCGGAGGATGTGTTTCAATGTTTTGTTTGAAAACAAGGATGACCACGGGAAAAACCATGCCTTTCTCTATGATGAAGGAGCATGTGGATATCGTTTGTCTCCGGCCTTCGATCTGACTCGGACACCGAAAAAGGCGGAACATGAGATGACGGTTGCGGGAGAAGGAAAACCGACGGAGTCGGATCTGATCCGTATGATTTCTGAGATGAAACTTTCCAAAAAGAGGTGTATGCAAATCCTCCATGAAGTCAAAGAAGTTAAGATTTGGTCTGAGAAATGACGGCATGTTCAAGTGTCGTTCACCAAGACGAATCATGAATGAATGAGGGTCTGACAGGAAGGTATTCAATAGATGGCATTGAGAACCTTTTCAATTGCCAGATGGATTGCCAGTGAGGGGTTCTTGGGAAAGAATACATAGCCTTTATGTTGATGTTCCCTGTCACCGTTTGAAATTCTTGTATTTTGAATGTGTTTTGCTCGCTCGATGGCCTTTCTGACATCATTGATCGAAATCTGGTTCAACACCTTGAGAAAATTGGTCTCGCACTTATAATCATCCATACTCGCGAAGTTCGTTTCAAACGCGTGGTTGATCTCTCTCAAATAGTCTCGTCTATGATTTTGAGCACGGTTTGAAGTCGCTTTATGGAGGACGATCCATAAGTCAAATGAAAGGTTTGAATAACCTGAGACATACGCTTTCACGCGATTGCGCATCGTGTCTCGTGCCGTCTTCATATCACTGAACATGCCACGAAAAACGTCTTGGTGCTCTTGGCTAGGACTCTCGTAGTCATGTAGGTGTGTGATTTCTACGCGTTCGATGACTGACAGGCTTTTCACATAGGACAACGGCTTTTTTTTCTTGGCGTGTATCGATACTCGACAGTTGGCCTCGTGGTCGTTATTGATCAGTTTCCCCAGGTGCTTCAAGTAGTGGATTTCCGTTTCTCCTTCAGTTGAAAAATGAAATGTCTTAGTTCTTTTTCTCATCGTTTCCCCCGGAATCGACATCAAAGAATGAAGAGAGATCGATATCCTTGATCGCTCCGTATTGATTGATGAAATAGTTTTTCATGTAGTCCGTCGTCTTTCGGACACCCGATTCACCGGATGTCTTGAAGTCGGCCAAGGAATAGATCGTGCTTTTCCCGCGATCATCTCTTTCGATGAATTTGATTTCGTCCCTTCGGAAGACGCTCGGTTTCAAAAAGATCGGATTATGGGTATTGAAGATCAATTGGGCGTTTTTTCTATTCTGTTCATCATTATGAAACGTGTTGATGATGCTTAGCAAGGCCATCGGATGGATGGAGGCATCGAACTCATCGATTAAAAGCGTACCCCCTTGAAAGAATGTCCGTTCGATTATTGTGAAAAGGTTTAAAAACCTTATGGTGCCATAGGACTCGAAGACATCCGCGGGTAAGACGTAATCATCTTTTTCTGAGACTTTGATCAGGGATGAGAGTCGGGCAATCGAACTTTCTTCGGTTGAAAAGAAGCCGATTTCATCCGTCTCGGCACCGAATGCACGTGCGAGATTCGTCAGTTTCTGTTTCCTGTTGAAAGTCAGTCCCTGCTCGTGTTTTTCCGTTATGTTCGATTGGTCCACGCGGTATATGATGTGCAGTTTGTTGGAAAACCATTGGATAACCTGATTGGCCAGGTCCTGGTTGACGATGTTTTTGAAGCCGTTGCTCAAAAAGAGTTCGTCATCTTTCAATCCTTGTCTGGTCAACTCATCGATCATCCGGTCGGTGATCGATGATCGTTTCGTATCGATCGGTTTGAACAGATGTTTCCGCTCGACTTCGACGTGATTCTCGTTTCGCTCGAAGACGAGTTCCTTGTTGATGTAAAGCGTTTCACGAGTGATTTTCCTTTTGTGGTCGACATCGAGGAATAAGCCGAGGTCCAGTTCGAGCGCATAGTCGATCTGTGAGTCATCCGTGACGAACACGATGCGAAAGCGGACCGATTTCGCATGTTTCAGGGTATTGTTCGGAATGAGTTCGAGTCTGTACATGGCGTGGTTCGGCCCCGTGGCACCTGAGGGGTTTCTGATATTTCCTCTGGAGACGATCGCCTTAAAGGTTTCCAAAGCTCCGATGATATTCGATTTCCCTGAGGCATTCGGTCCGTAGATGACGGAGGAGGAGAGTGCTTTGATTGTCTTCGCTTTGACTTTGGTTTTAAGAATGCTGTAGTTCAGATCTTTCTGTTTCTGGGCGGGAATCATGTTGAGCACCGCTTCATCGAGAAAAGACTTGTAGTTTGAAATCGAGAATTTCAATAGCATGAGAACACTCCTTTATTGCCGTAATGTGACAATATACACATACATAATACCATAAAAATCAAATATGCTTAATGATATTGCCAAAAAACTGCAAAACAACATGAGTACATGTTGCTTGAATGACTAAAAAAGACAGAGCTGATCATGTGATCGGATTCAATCATGAAACAGGAAATTTGCCGATGACTTCAAGGAATCTTTGTGATAAAATGGGCTATGAAAGACAAGAACGATTACCATGCATGACTGAGGGAGAATGGATATGAATATTAAAAATTTTGAAGATGTGATCAATCCCGTCATCTATGACAGAGGATATGACCTCTATCATGGTCTCGACTTCAGCAAATTCAAAAAAGAGGGACTGACATACAGTCTGGTCGCACATGGAACCAGAGACTATGACGTGAGCGCCACGCTTAATGAGGATGACGACATCATCGATTTTCATTGTTCGTGTCCATATAATCACGGTCCCGTCTGCAAGCACGTCGCGCTTCTCCTGATCGCGATCTCGAGTGATGACGAACTCGATTTCGCTGACGATGAGGAGGAAGAACTCCTGGACATGGATGATCGTGTCCGCGAGATCATCGGATCGTTGGATCGAAAGACATTGGAAGACCTTTTATTCGATCTGATTTCTAAGGACGTGGATCTCTTTAGGATGCTGACCTACCGTTTCGATCATGACGACAACCGGATCAAGCTCGCAAGACAATCGGTCCGGGAAGCCCTCGAAATGATTGATACCGACGACTTCGGCTTCTATGATGATGATCTGCCTTGGGATGAGGCGAGAGAGATCGTCGATGCGATCTTCACGGAAGCCGAAAAGAGTCCGTCCTTGTCGACGTCGGTCAAACTGATCCAAGCCGTCATGAGAGAAGCCATGCTTGACAACTCCTATGAAACGGATTTCTCAACGGTCGTACTAGACGATTCATTCTATTTCTTGAATGCGATCATCGACAAGCACGAAGGCGACGAAGAGGCATGTTGCGAGATCTATCTGGAACTCGATCGGATGCTCCATGAAGACCCGCCTGTGATATTCGATTTCAGCATCGGTGATTATCTTCTCGCGATGTCGCGTACGCGTTGTCCCAAGACCAAGGATGGGTTCTTTAAAATATTGAATACGTTTCTGGATGATCCGGGGACAAATGATCATGTTCTAAATAAGATCGAGATCGCCATGTATCGACATATGTCGGTATTCAGTGACGAGAAAACGTCCAAGGACTATCTTCATGGCCATCTCGAAAACGAAGAACTCCTTATGCTCGCCTATGAGAGAGCCATGAACGAAAAGGATTATTTTATGGCCGTCCATTGTGCGAACATGGCTTTGGAAAGGCATGAGCGTGAATTCGGAAGAGCCACCTATGAACGCATGCTAATCAATGCCTTGATGGCTAGCGGTGATTTTGAACAGGCGAAGCCTCTCTTACGCAAACACGTCCTGAAAGGCGATCTCGAGGCCTATCGGCTCTATATCGATCTCTTTGAAGGAAATGAAAAAGAGCGGGAAGTCGATGCGCTTCTGGATGATTTCATGGAAATCGTCCATATGGAAAGTCTTTTCAAGATCATTGCCGTCGAACAGGACAGACTCGAGCGGTTGATGCTCTATACGGAAAAATATCCTTATACAGTCGTTGAAACGTGTGACGTCCTAATGGAAGGATTTCGTGATCGGGTATGCCGCGTGTTCGAACACGTGGTCTTCGAGAAAGCCTTGAATGCAAGCGATCGACGCGATTATCGCGAGATCGCATCCGTGATCAGTCGTGCGAAACAGGTGCTTGGAAGTGATGCCGACGCCTTCGCGCATGGCTTGATTGAGAAGTATCCGCGGAAAAGCGCACTCAAGGACGAACTCAGAAAGAACAGTGGAGTCGCAGGGATTTAGATTTTGGTGAGTCTCTACTTGATAGATGATGATCGTTATTCGGTGGGAACTATGGCTACAATCCGTTTTTTTAGACCGTCAGGATCGACAAGCGTTCTCTGGATTCGTTTTGCGACATAATGAACAGCAGCGAACATCAAAAAGTCGACTTGAAGACGAAAACGGTCGTTAGACGTATGGATCAGTCCGAGCTTGAAAAATGGATTGGCAAAAAGAAGGAAAAGACCAACACGCTTGACAAATGAGGGGATTCTGCGCTTGGTCAACCGAAGTGTCCCTGGGGGATTGGTTGATGCTCATGATCAGATCACCACTTCGCATGGCTGAAGTTCACTTTTTTATGAAGCAAATACCCATAAGCAGGGAAATCACCGGATCACGCTATGATCCGGTGGTTTCGTTTCATATATGCCGGGCGAATGGAACGCTATCCATGCCGGATGTGCTTGAGTCTCTTGAGCGAGGTTATGGGTATTGCAACGATA
>CAYUIK010000012.1:0-10760 GCA_964444805.1 uncultured Acholeplasmataceae bacterium
GGAGTCAAAAATACGTTCCGTAACATCATCATCGAACACGAGCATCGTGATGATGACGATTTCTAAGGTTGATCGTTACATATTCCATGTATCTCGCGACCGCCCAGGCAAGTTGTGGGCGGTTTTTTTACTATGAAAATATTCGAATTAAAGATAAATAAAACGATATAATAAATATAATTATAAATAGTTAACATTTAACATATAGTTTAATTATAGTAAACATACGATTTTCAAGCACCATGGTTTTCATAGGCATACGCAAGAAGCGCATGGCATCAATAAAACATCCTGCACGCCTGGGCAGGATGTTTTGTTCGTCAACGTGTTACGTTCTGGTGTTTGATGACGACGGATAGTTCGTTGATGATATCGCGCGCGATCATCGAACGTTCTCCGTGGCGCTTGCAAGCGAGGTCTCCGGCTCTTCCGTGTAAGAAAAGGCCTTTGATCGAGGCATCGAGCAAATGACAGCCTTGTGCCATCAAGGAACCGATGATTCCGGATAGAACGTCACCGGATCCTGCTGTTGCGAGACCGGGATTGCCGAACTCGGAAAAGTATGTCGTTTTACCGTCCGTCACGATGGTGCAGGGACCTTTGAGCAGAACGGTAATACCCGTTTTTTCTGCGAAGGTCTCCGCGTATTTCAAGGGGTCGTTTTTGATCTCGTCGAGAGAATGATCGACCAAGTCGGCGAATTCCTTGAGATGTGGTGTGATCAGTACGTGTTCGAGCCGATCATATCGTTCGATCGTTCGTTTCAAATGGGTAAGTCCATCAGCATCGATGACCACGGGTTTGCATTGATCGATCATCGGTTGAATCGGGTCGAAAGACCAAGCGGATTTTCCGAGTCCCATACCGAAGACAATGGCGTCCTTTTTTTGGAGATGCTGGCAAAATTGTTCGTAATCGGCAAATGAGGCGGACATGATTTCCGGAACGATATTCAAACGATCCGGAAAACAGGAATAATCGTATGCGACGGTAACGAGTCCCGCGCCGGTACGCATTGCCGCTTGAGCGGCGAGGAGAGGTGCTCCCATCATCTCAGTCGATCCGCCGACAACAAGACAGTGGCCGAAATCGTATTTATGTGTGTTATGTCGTCGTCGTTCGAAGGTCATATTCTCTTGGCTAAGCAGTTGCCGTTTGATATGCAAGTCATTCGGCACCCGGACTCCGATATCGATGATCATGCGTTTGCCATGGTAGTCCGGGGCATCACCGAGAAGATTTCCGGGCTTCTCATTTTGAATGATGAGCGTCGTGTTCGCTTTGATTGCTGTTTTGCACAGCCCGTTTCTAGCGTTGATTCCGCTTGGCAGATCGATGCTGATGACGTTCAATTTCGCCTCGTTGATCGCTTCGATGACGGACTGTCGAAACGCATCGAGTTTTTGGTCGAAACCCGTGCCGAACATGCCGTCAATGAGACAATCGACCCGCTCCAGCTCGTTTTTGAAAGATTCGAATGTCGTTTCATCGAGCTGGTTTTGTCCGGTATCTTTGTCCGTGACTCGTTTTAAAGCGTCGTTCATTTCCGTTGAGCGATGAGACGTGTTTCCGATCGTATAAATTCGAACGGAATAGCCCTCGTCGACGAGGCAAGAAGCGATGACAAGCGCGTCGCCACCGTTGTTTCCGGACCCTGCGAGCACGAGAATATCGTGTTTTCGGTCGATCAGGTTATGGTCCGTCATCACTTGAAACATGGCAGTTCCTGCCCGGTGCATGAGATCGAATCCGGTGATGCGATCAGTTTCGATCGTCATCCGGTCCGCGTGACGCATTTCTCCTTTAGTTAGTACTGTTCGAAAATCCATGGTCAATTATCCCCCGATCGTTATATGTCTTGCATCGTTTCGTTCGATTCGATATCGATATGAAAACGATTTTTAGCCGAAAAGAATGACCAACATGTTCTGACCCCATTCGACGAGGTTGATGCCGAATAGACGAAGCAATAAAGCAATGGCGCTATACTTGACGGCTCGGCCCAGAGCGACTGCGAGAAGGAATCCCTTGCGGTTGAGTTTGAGCGCACCGGCGGTATAGATCGCCAGCGTAAATGGGAGGGGTGAGAATGCGAAAACGAACATCGCGAAATTCCCGTACCGATTGAGCTTGTCGTTCGATTTTCGGATGTCTTTCTGTTTGACTTTACGCATGAATAGATGTCGAAGTGTTTTGGTGAACCGATAGCCGATGAACGCGAAGAACGTGTCGGCGAATACGGCGAAAACAATGATGCCGATGACATAGAGATTCGAGTAGATATCACTAGCCGAAAAGATCCGAATCAGCTCGATATCAAAGACGGAAACCGGCAAGACCAGCAATGTCGCGATCGCGGATAATGAGAATAGAACGACGATACGTCTAAAAAACGCCATAACCGTTGGAAACGTACTATCGAAGATCGAGATGGGAAAAACGATGACGAGGGCGAATAAAAAAATTAAGAATGTGACGAGAAGCGGTTTGTAAAGTGACTCCTCGCGTACTGAAATGATCTTACTGCGATAATTGTCGGCTTCATGCAGGTAGGATGGTCGCCGGCGTTGTCGGTATTGCCTTTTCATGTGCTGTCCCCTTTGGTTAATGAATGACGATCACTAGATCGACTCGATCTTTCTTTGTGTCTTGCGTCTTGGCGGTATGAAAATGAGACTGATCAATACGATGCTGAAAAACCCCACGTGCAAAATGGTGAAAAACCACGATGGAAAATCAAAAAAGATGATAAGCCTGAACAGTCGACCGACAAAGGAGATGTCCCAACTGGCGGTTTGACCGGCTCTTTCCCGCAGTTGATACTCCCAGATCGTCAACGGACACATGACATTGGCGAGTGCTTGAGCGGCAACGATCCCGATTGAAACCAAATGAACGATACGAAACGTGACGTTGCGTACCCAGGACCAGCCGAGTATGCCTCCCATCATGATCAGTATGAGTCCGACGACGACGAACATGACGTAGAGAAAATGGAAACCAACGATTATGTCCGCTAGAATAGCGTAGGTGTTCAACTGGATTGTCATAGAAAGTACTCCCGTTTACTAGAATGCACTATTCGAGTGCGATTTTATGGTTCTCATAGTATGCCATCGTGTCTTCGTAGCCGAGTGTATAGGTTTTTTCGGTGTGTTTCTTACTGAAATTAAGGATACGACCGAGGTTTTTTTTGTGTTTGATCTCATGAAATCGGACACCTTTAAAACGATCGGTTGTGAAGAAAAAGGTACGATTCAGGTGGATGATGATGATTACATCACAACCGTGATCGACGAGCGGTTGTATGGGGATGTTGTCGACAACGCCGCCATCGTAATACTTTTTCTTGTCATATTCGACGGCAGGAAAGACGATGGGAATCGAGCACGATGCGATAATCCCTTTGAAGGCTTCTTCGCGAGACAGGTTTTTAAGCGGAAGATAGATCGCTTGACGTTCTTTTTTGATGTAATGGCGATAACTGATGCGAAGGAGCTGAAAGACGCTGTCTTCGATATTTCCACCTTCAGCAACCGTCACGAACACGTCTTTGTCGTGCAAGTTGTCGAAATCGACGTTGCTGGTGATGATCTCTTCGAACAGGTCCATCTTATAGATGCCCTGGTCGATCGCGAGAAAACGCTCTTTGGTAAAACGACTGAAGAGGTTCTCTTGTTTTTGCAAGCTTTCACTGGGAATATCGAACCAGACATCACGAGCCTTTTCAACGGACGTCGATGCAACCAAGGCGGCATTCGCGGCACCGATCGAGGTTCCGGAGTACGCCTTAACGTGTTGCAAAATATCGAGTTCTTTTAGCGCCATCAAAGCGCCGATCTGATAGGCGCCGCGGGCGCCTCCGCCTGTTAGGCATAGTCCAAGTTTCATCGCTTATCCGATCCCTTTGATTTCATATCTTCTCTTCTCATTTTACCACATCCTGTTGGAGAAATCTTAATGTTCAGTTAATATTTATAAGAAATCAATCGAAAAAAGGCGTAGGTCTTGACATCTTTCGAAAGATGGATATAATAGAAATTGAATTGGCACTATTTATAACTGAGTGCTAATAAAAGATCAATTAAAGGAGGATCAACATGTTAAAGCCATTGGCGGATTATGTCGTTCTCACAGTGGAAAAGGAAGAACAGAAGACCGCAAGCGGAATTATTTTGACGTCCGAAAGCAAGGACAAGCAGGCGATCGCAAATGTATTCGCCGTCGGTCCTAAAGTCGAAGAGTTGCAAGTCGATGACCGAGTCATCTACGAGAGTTACTCGGGGACGAAAGTGAAACTTGACGGTGAGGAGTATCTCGTCATACAAGCGAAGCACATTCTCGCGAAAATCACGAAATGAAGGAGAGGATTAAACGATGAGTAAAGACATCAAATACGGCAAGGATGCGAAAGAAGCGCTCTTGATCGGCGTCGATAAACTCGCGGATGCGATCAAGATTACGCTTGGACCCAAAGGAAGAAACGTTGTTCTCGACAAGGGTTATGGTTCACCCCTCATAACCAATGACGGTGTAACGATTGCCAAGGAAATTGAACTCAAGGATCCCTATCAGAACATGGGGGCGAAGCTCGTCTATGAAGTTGCGTCGAACACCAACGATGTTGCTGGCGATGGAACGACGACGGCGACTCTACTCGCGCAGTCGATTATTCATAATGGTTTCAAGGCGGTCGAACGTGGGGCAAATCCCGTATTGGTTCGAGAAGGCATCGAACGTGCGGGTAAGGAAGTCGCCAATCGAATCAAGCAAAAATCACGGTCTGTCGAAAATTCGACGGATATCGAAAGTGTCGCTGCGATTTCTTCGGGCAGTCAAGAAGTCGGTCAGATCATCGCCAAGGCGATGGATCGGGTCTCGAAGAACGGTGTCATTAGTGTCGACGAATCGAAGGGTTTTGATACCGAACTCGAAGTCGTCGAAGGCATGCAATACGATAAAGGCTACATTTCACCTTATCTCGTATCCGACCGTGAGTCGATGACAATTGAAATGGAAAACCCCTATGTTTTCGTCACCGACCAAAAGATTCAGACGATTCAAGATGTTCTCCCCGTTCTTGAGAAGGTCGTAAAAGAAAACAAACCGCTTCTGATCATCGCCGACGACATGGAAAACGAAGTGACATCAACGTTGATCGTCAACAAACTGCGTGGTACGTTCAATGTCGTCGCGACCAAAGCACCGGGCTTTGGCGACCATCAAAAGGACGTGTTGACCGATATCGCAACTCTGACGGGAGCGACTTTCTATGCGAAAGATCTCCAAATGAAACTGAGTGATGCGACCATCGACGATCTTGGACAAGTCCAAAGAGCAGTCATCAAGAAGGATACGTCGACGCTAATCGGCGGACAGGGTGAGAAAAAAGCGCTCGAGGAGCGGATTAAGGAAATTAAGGCACGCATCGATCTTTCAACATCCGATTACGACAAGAAACGTCTCGAAGAACGTCTCGCCAAGCTTGCTGGTGGCGTTGCCGTCATCAAGGTTGGCGCCGCCACTGAGAGTGAACTGAAAGAAAAGAAGTTACGTATCGAAGATGCCTTGAACGCGACCAAGGCGGCGATTGCCGAAGGCATTATCGCCGGGGGAGGATCCGTACTTATCGAGATCCATCAGGAGCTCAAGGATAGCCTCAAGGATGAAAACATCGATATCCAGCGTGGGATCCGTGCTGTTCTCGACAGTCTGCAAGTCCCGCTCGTGCAAATCGCTGAAAACGCCGGATTTGACGGTGCCGATATTCTCGAAATGCAAAAGACCCAAAAAGCCAATAATGGATTTGATGCCAAGGAAGGCAAATGGGTCGACATGCTAAAGGCAGGAATTATCGATCCGACTAAAGTCACCCGTACGGCGATTATGAACGCGACGTCGATCTCCGCACTCATGATTACGAGTGAGGCAGCTGTGGTCGAAATCAAAGAAGAAAAAGAACAGGATGTTCCACAACCACCAATGTATTGATGAGAAAAATCCTTTCATTCCGATGGAAGGATTTTTTTATTGCCTGCGTCATGTTATACTATAGAAAACGGTTTAAGAGGTGAAAAATCGTGTGCGGAAGGTTTACGATAACCGTCAGTAAAGAAGAACTGAACGACTATCTCGAGGATTATTTTTCGATTGGATGGTCCGACCACATGAAACTTCCCAGATACAATGTCGCACCGACGCAAGATATCGCGACACTCATATTCGGGAAAGGGGCATATCGCGTTGGACCGATGACGTGGGGTATTCATACAGGGCATGAAAGACGTTCTTTAATTATCAATGCGCGCGCTGAGACCGTTTTGGAAAAGTCGCTTTTCAAACCGCTTTTCGCGCATCGCCGCTGTCTGATCCTATCCGATGGGTTCTATGAATGGAAAAGAGACGAAAAGATCAGACAACCCTACCGTATCGTTTTGAAGAATCGTGACATCTTTCTCATGGCGGGCCTATACCAGATGGGAAATTCTACGGATCCAAGAGCGCGCTCTGTGATTCTAACAACAAAGGCGCATGCGATGATGTCATCGATTCATGACCGAATGCCCGTCATTTTAACTCCTACCGCCGGAAAGACGTGGCTCGATCCCCGGAGCGAGATACACGAACTTCAAGCGCTTTTACAGTCTGATCGAACGGGCGATATGACGATTTATCCGGTCAGTATGGTTGTCAACCAGGCGACAAACGATACGAAAGCATGTATCATGAATATCGAAGAAACACAGAAAGGATGATGTATGTGAGAAAATGTTGGATGATGAGCTTGATCTATCTCATTCTTGGGTTGACTTTTGGCGTGTTCTATCGTGAATTCACGGTCTATCATGATTTTACGGGCTCGACACAACTATCCGTGTTGCATGGCCATGCTCTCGCCCTCGGCTTCGGACTCATGCTTTTCCTTTTATTGTTCGAACGCGGGTTTGAGATTACGCGAAACAAGCGGTTTGACACGTGGTTCATACTCTATCAGATTTCGCTTCTCGGTGTGCTCGTTTCCATGCTCACGCGAGGAATCGGCCAGGTTCTTGCATTCGAACTCGCCGGCTTTAACCATGTCGCCGGTCTATTCCATACCCTTTTGGGTATTTCATTGGTTTGGATTGTTCTGATGATCGGACGATCGACAAGGGGTGTTGAAAGCATATGAGCAATCCGATGATCGAAAACATGAAAAATCGTCGAAGCGTTAGACGCTATCAAGAAGAGCAGATTTCTAAAGAAGAACTCGATGAAATCGTCTTAGCCGGCCGCGTCGCACCGAGTGGAAGGAACGTACAACAAAACCACTTCATCGTTATTCAAAATGACAAAATAAAAAAAGAGATCCGTCGGGTGATCGAAGACGCTTATGCCAAGATTTCGACGAGTCATCCGTCCTATCCGAAACTCGAACATGCGATCGCACGTGCAAAAGCGCACGACTATGATTTCTTTTTCAACGCTCCGACATTGATCGTTGTCGCCAACCATAAAGACAACGACAACGCGATGGCGGATGTCGCAGTCGCTCTCGAGAATATGATGCTCGCAGCGACTTCGCTTTCGCTCGGCAGTTGCTATATCAATCAGTTCAAGCGCGTGAATGACGATCCGGATGTATTCGCACATTTCAAAGGACTCGGACTCGGTCAAGACGAGCGCATACTCGGAGCGGTGACTTTGGGATATCCGGCGTTGTCGTGGCCTGGACCAAAGGACGTCACGGGAAACAAAGTCACCTACCATCGCTAAAAAAAAGACGACCGAATGGTCGTCCTTAACAGAACTGGCTGCTTATACTTCGCTAATCGCGTCAACTGGACAAACGGCTTCACATGCGCCGCAGTCGATGCAAACGTCTTCATCGATCCGGTAAATGTCGCCCTCGTAAATGCAGTCTACCGGGCATTCAGCCTGGCAAGCGCCACAAGCAATACAACTGTCATCAATTCGTCTTGGCATTATGTTTTCCTCCATACGTGTTCTATATCTCTATTCTATAGAAAAGCGTGAGAAAAGTAAACCGTTTTTTCCAAAAAACGTGACGAACGCTAAAGATTTCATGATATGTTTAGTAATATTTTATCTTAATCCGGACTTCACTTTTTTATGATCGTTGTGCGTGATGATTTCTAAAGCGTTTTATGCGTTCAAGCGACTATGCCTGTTCCTTGATCGTAGCTATGTATCGATCGCACCTAAATTTAGAGATAAGCGATCTCAGTTCCTGTGATCGTTAAAGGAGGTCATCGGAATGTCGAAAATAATAATCGAACAGCTGAAAGCAGAGGACTATGAAGAAGCCCTCGATTTCATCAATATGGTGTTCAGCTTAGCCAGTCGACCAACGAATTTCAATGTGATATTGCCGGATCTGTATCAACCGACGGACGAGCACATGTCAGCTCATTTCGTCATAAGAGAAAAAGGCCGAATCAAGGCGCTTGTCGGTATCTACCCCGGTGAATATGTAATCGGTTGCGAGACGCTTTTGATGGCTCGGATCGGTGCGGTGTCAACGCATCCTGACGCGCGCATGAAAGGATACATGAGCATGCTTATGCATCATGGGAAAGACGTGATTCGAACATCGCACTACGACATCGCTTATCTGGGCGGTGCCAGACATCGCTATTTGCCTTTCGGTTTTGAAAAGTGTGGTCATCAGCCCATCTTTCACGTGACGAAGCACAGTCTCAAGCGAGGCATCGAGACATCCGAAGAGCTCGCACTTTCCATTTGTGGTGATGATTCTCAGGATATCGATCTTTTTCATCAACTCTACGAGCGTCAGACTTCTTATTTCAAACGGGACAAAGAAGCATTTCATCGCATCGCGAATCACTGGTACAATACCCTTTTTCGCATCGAACGAAATGGTCGATCCGTGGGATATTTAATCGCATCGAAAGATCGAAAAAGAATTGAGGAAATCGCATCTGAAAAGGATGTCGACGTGACGTCTGTTCTTCGCGCACATTTCCAGGCACATGGAATCGATGCGTGTCGGGTCGTCGTCCACCCGCTCGCCTTGCAGACGATGCAACGCGTCATGACGGTCAGTGAAGATGTGAGCGTTCATGATCGTGACAACTGGTTGATCCTTGCCTTCGAGCGTGTCCTTCAAGCTTTCATGCGCGTTAGAAACGAGATGATTCCCCTTCTGGTAGGAAGGGCAGTCATCGAGATCGTTGATCGTGGTCGATACGAAATCGTCGTCTCTTCGGAAGAAATCATCGTGCGAAAGACGCCTTCTTTGCCGGATCTTTCATTGTCTTATTCCGAGGCACATCGACTCTTTTTTGGGCCACTCCTACCCCATCAAGTCCTTGATATACCGAATCGGCTCGCTTTTATCGAGCAATGGTTTCCCTTGCCGCTGTTTTTGAGCAGTCCTGATTATGCCTGATTTGAAAGGAAACATATGAACGTACTCAGTCGTATCAAACATCCAGTCATATCCATGCTTTTTATTCTTTTTTCGATCGCACTTTTTGGGTGTTCGTCGCCGATTGAACTCGGTGCTCCGACAAAAATTATCGTTGAGGGCGGCTATATCAACTTTCAGCCGGTTCGATCGGCTCGCGGCTATGAACTCATGGTCGAAACAGACGAGTCGACCGAATATGCCATCGTTGAACCGGGTTTCGATCTCAATCGAATGCTTGAACACGATCAAAGCTATGTTCTGCGGGTCAAAACGTTAGGAAATGACCTTGATCTTCAGGATTCCGTCTATTCCGAACCGATTGACTACACGCATCGAATCGGTGTGCTCGATTCAAGGCGGTTGACAGATGAAGCCTTGATCAGGTGGATGGGCCGTGTTCAACAAATCGATGATCACGTCGCTTTCGACTATACCGCGTCCGGATTTCAAGTTAGGTTTTATGGAACATCCTTATCGGCGGTTCTTTCGACGGATGTGCCGGATGATGCAGAGTACCGACCGTATTTGAGCGTGATGGTTGATGGTCAAGACGATCCGCTGCAAGCCGACGTCTTTTCTCTCGATCAAAGGCAGGGGTCCTATGCGCTCGTATCCGATCGCGAATTGGGATATCACGACGTTACTCTCTATAAGAGAAGCGAAGCGATTTCTTCAAAAAGCGCACTCATGGGACTTTCGACTGACGGATATTTTGTCGAACCGAATACGGATGATCGTCCGTTGTTCGTCGTCTACGGTGATTCCCTCACAACAGGATACGGCAATGTTGACAGCTCCGCCTTCGACCCTTATGAAACGAGGAGTCAAGACGGATTATTGACCTATGCCGCATTGACCGCTCGCATGTTCGGTGCCGAACTTGAAGCGGTTGCTGTCAGTGGAATCGGAATGACCTATGGGTTTCGCCAATACGCGATGCCAGAAATCTATGATCGCGTCACGCCGAAGGAACAAACGACTTGGGACTTTTCAAAACGTGTTCCCGATCTCGTCATCATTTCCCTTGGCGCGAACGACAACAGCGTACTCAATCTGCAGGCGGAAGAAGAGCGCGAGTTGGGACTGATGCGCTTCCAGGCGGACTATCGTCAATTCGTCATGACGCTAAGAGAACATTATCCCGATGTCCCGATCGCTTTGATTACGATCGATACGGGACAAAATCTCGTGAAACCGAAAATCATCGAACTCGCCGAAGAACTCGACCAACAGGGTGTCTATCATATTCCATTGACGACGATTTCATTTACGGATGGACTCGGTGCTGGTTTTCATCCGACCTATCGGACGCACATCCGGCAAGCCG
>CAYUIK010000013.1:0-30227 GCA_964444805.1 uncultured Acholeplasmataceae bacterium
TGCTCTTTTTTAGCTGAAATCCTGAGTGAAACCATGATTTTCAACAGGATAAATCGAACTTTCGCCACAATAACCATCGTCTCCTTCCCAAAGCATACGAAAACATTGACAAAGGTTATCCCAAGTGATAGAATAGTTTTGCGTGTAAAACACACCATAGTGGGAGAAGCGATTCATACCACATACTTATGTAAAGAAGGAGGTCGTGTTACATGGCAAAAAAAGTCGTTCGTGTCGTTAAACTGCAAATACCCGGCGGAAAAGCGAACCCTGCGCCACCGGTTGGTCCAGCACTCGGTCAAGCGCAAGTCAACATTCCCCAGTTTTGTTCACAGTTCAACGAAGAAACGAAAGATCAAGCGGGCTACATCGTTCCCGTAACGATTTACGTTTACGATGATCGTACGTTCTCGTTTGAAACCAAGACCCCACCGGCGAGTGATCTACTCAAGAAATTTGCGAAAGTCAAGGCTGGTGCCGGTAATTCCAAGCTCGAAAAAGTTGGTTCTATTACGCGTGATCAACTCAAAGAGATTGCAGAGATCAAGATGCCTGACCTGAATGCCTACAACGTTGAAGCAGCAATGAAGATCGTTGAAGGTACGGCAAGAAACATGGGAATCAAGATCGAAAACTAATTTAGATCGTGACCAACTGTCTAAATTGTGGGAGGACATCCCGCTAGACCACATTTTAGGAGGAAACACATGAAAAGAGGAAAGAAGTACCAAGACGCAGCAAAGCTCATCGATCGCACCAAGAAATATAGCGTCGAAGAAGCCGTTGAACTCGTTAAAAAGACGTCGTTCGTCAAGTTCGATGCGACCGTAGAAGCCGCTTTCCGTTTAAACTTGGATCCAAGACAAGCGGAACAGAACCTTCGCGGGGCACTCGTTCTACCGCATGGTACCGGTAAGGTTTCCCGCGTCGCCGTTGTTGCACAAGGCGAAAAGGCGAAAGAAGCCGAAGAAGCCGGAGCCGATCACGTCGGTGACGACGAACTGATTCAAAAGATTTCCGGAGGATGGTTCGACTTTGACGTTCTCGTTGCGACCCCGGACATGATGGGCAAACTCGGTAAGCTCGGTCGTATGCTCGGCCCCAAGGGCTTGATGCCGAACCCGAAGACCGGAACCGTCACGATGGACATCAAAAAGGCTGTAACCGAAATCAAGAACGGTAAGATCGAATACCGCGTTGACAAAGTCGGTAACATTCACGCTCCGATCGGCAGGATTTCGTTCAAGGACGAACAACTGATCGAGAACATGAAGGCAGTCTATCAACTGCTTTTGCGCATCAGACCACAGACGATCAAGGGAACCTACATGAAAAACATCACGATGACTTCGAGTATGGCTCCGGGTATCCGTCTTGATGGTGAGTCGCTCAAAGCGACAGTGAAACAATAATCTAAATCAAAAGCCCAAGACAGTAGGTGCGAAAGCTTAATTCCCTACCGAGGTGTAACGTAAACATTCGTTCTCTCTTTTGTCTTCGGCAAGAGAGAGATTTTATTTGAAAAGGAGGCATTCCATGCAAAAATCAGTAATCGAACGCAAGGCGGAACAAGTTGAAGAACTCAAAGAAAAGTTTAAGAACGCCGCCACAGTCGTTGCCTTCAATTATCCTGGTTTGACAGTCGATCAATTCACCAAACTCAGAAACCAGTTAAGAGAAGCGGATTGCGAGATCAAAGTTTACAAGAACAACATTTCACGAAGAGCGAGTATTGCTGCTGGATTCGATGCTTTGGCCGACGCATTTGTCGGACCGAAGGCGATCGCAATGAGCTCTGTCGATGTTGTCGCCCCCGCCAAAATCGTCTATGAATTCGCGAAGGAAAGCAAGATCATCACGATCGAAGCTGGCGTTATCGAAGGTAACGTCGCGAGCGTTGAAGAAATCAACGCACTCGCTCAATTACCATCACGCGAAGGCATGTTGACGCAGTTGGCAGTTGGTTTGTTGACCCCTGTACGCGAACTCGCGATCGGGCTCAACATGATTGAAAAATAATTTTAGGAGGAAATGAACATGGCAAAACTAACCAAAGAAGCATTTGTTGAAGCGCTCAAGGAAATGACGCTCTTAGAAATCAAGGAACTCGTTGACGGACTTAAGGAAGAATTTGGGATCGACCCGAGCGCGGTTGCCGCAGCTCCAGCTGCCGCAGCAGCCGAAGAAGAAGAACAAACAGAATTCGACGTCATCCTCAAGACATTCGGTTCGAACAAGATCGCTGTCATCAAGATCGTACGTGAAGTTACCGGACTCGGACTCGCCGACGCCAAGAAATTGACGGAAACACCGGATGCCGTCATCAAAGAACAGATCAAGAAAGAAGACGCCGACGCTTTGAAAGAACGCCTCTCCGAAGCTGGTGCAACTGTTGAAATTAAGTAACGACTGATTGTTTGCGGATGAACCTGGGACAGGATCTCGGGTTTTTTCGCCGTATGAAGGGGGAAACATGAGCCACTATTTCAAGAACGATCCTAAGCTCGCCTCCGATTGCCGCATACATGATTTTCGCGTTCGTGACACGTTGCTTCGCTTCTCAACCGATCACGGTGTTTTTAGTAAGACGACGCTCGATCAGGGGAGTCGCTTTCTGCTCGAACGGATTACGATCGATGAGGATGTCGACACGGTGATCGATATGGGATGTGGGTATGG
The DNA here is from genome assembly GCA_964444805.1 of uncultured Acholeplasmataceae bacterium. Lineage (GTDB taxonomy): Bacteria > Bacillota_I > Bacilli_A > Acholeplasmatales > Acholeplasmataceae > RECG01. Next base: position 2,680 of record CAYUIK010000013.1, read on the forward strand.
TCCGATCGGTCTTTTTGTCGCCTATTGGAACCCGAAAGTTGCCGTATATCTCTATGATATAAACGAGCGCGCGCTCGCGCTCGCAAAGAACAACATCCATTTGAACGGCATCGAGAACGCTTCGGTTCACGCGAGCGACCTTTTTCATGACGTCTCGGTGCGTGCAGACGTGATTCTGACGAATCCACCCATTCGCGCCGGGAAAAACGTTCTTTTCGAGCTCTATCGCGGTGCTTATGAAAACCTTCTTCCCGCTGGCACGTTTTACTGTGTCATTCGGAAACAACAAGGTGCGCCGTCGACGTTGAATGAAATACGAAGACGCTTCGGCAACGGTGAGGTCATCGGCAAACATATGGGCTATTGGCTTATTTCAGCAAAGAAATGAACATAAGCATTGACTATGTACACGAAGTGTGTTAACATAGTAAAATGCATAACGATTGTTCTATTTTAGTTTATGAGGCTTTTTTTGATGTAATTGATAATTTGAATGGAGAGTGGATTATGGGATATCGTATGATCAACTATGGCAAGAAAGCGGAGCGCAGAAACTACTCGAGGATGCGCCATGATGTGGACCTGCCTGATCTAATCGAGATTCAAACCAAGTCGTTTCAATGGTTTATCGATGAGGGGATCAAAGAACTGTTGGATGATATATCACCGATCGAAGGACACAATGGCGATTTGAAGCTGTATTTCGAGGAACACTTTCTCACGGAACCCAAGTATAATGCGCACGACTCGAAAAAGCGTGACGTCAACTATGCGAAACAGTTGTCGGCCCGGGTTAAACTCGAGAATGCTGTAACCGGCGAAGTTCGCGAGAGCGTCGTCCTCATGTGTGACATTCCCTATATGACCCCTACCGGAACATTCGTAATCAACGGCGCGGAACGCGTCGTCGTTTCCCAGATCATCCGGTCCGCAGGGGCTTATTTTACGAGTGAACTCGACAAGAAACTCAATCAGATTCGCTATATGGCCCAAGTCATTCCGACGCGTGGTGCCTGGATCGAGTACGAACTCGGTTCGAAGGACATCATGTATGCCAAACTCGATCGCTCGAAGAAGATTCCGATGACGACGATGATGCGTGCGCTCGGTCTTTCCAAGAAAAAGGAGATCATCGACGTTTTCGGGAAATCGACTCATTTGGATGCCACGTTTGAAAAGGATGACACGAAGAACAGCGACGAAGCGGTCGTCGAACTATATTCGAAATTGCGACAGGGTGAAAAGGTCCCTGCTGACGCAGCCCGAGAATTCATTCGGATGCGTCTGTTTGAGCGTCGTCGTTACGATCTTGCGGCCGTCGGTCGTTATAAGTTTAACAAGAAACTCGATCTCTTGAACCGGATTGAAGGACAATATACGGTCTATGATATCGTTGATCCGAATACGGGTGAAGTGCTCATCGAAAAGGGGACCGAGCTCACGAAAAAGGAACTCGGTATTCTAAGAGAGAACCGGCACGCCCTACGCAAGGAAATCATCGACAAGGAAGTGTCGCTGCAAAATGAGACACCGGGTGAAATTCTCGCTATGCGACTTCCCGACAGTGGGGAAACGCTTTATACCAAGGAAAACATTATCAATCTTCGGACCGGTGAAGTCATCGTCGCTAGAAATTCGGAAGTCAACGAAGAGATGCTCAGCATTCTGAGGAAGAATAGACAAGCGCTCGATGAAAAGGTTATTAAGTATTTCCTCGGTCGTGACGTATACGAAAAGGAACGCGAGCGTGAAGGCGTTATCGTCGAGATGATCGACGTGAGCGTCAAAGCGAAAGATTCCGATAAGATCAATATCGTTCGTGTCATCGGTAACGATCAACGCGAAAAGCGCGAACACATCACGCTTTCCGACGTTGTCGCGAGCATGAGCTATTATTTGAATCTCTATATGGATCTCGGCCGAATCGACGACATTGACCACTTGGGGAACAGAAGGTTGCGCTTAATCGGCGAACTCTTGAAAAACCAGTTTAGAATCGGTCTCGCTCGGGCCGAGAAAAATATCAAGGACAAGATGTCCACGACCGTTTTCTCGGAAGCGACACCGTCCCAGATCATCAATATGACACCGCTTGCCGGAGCGATCAAAACCTTTTTTGGCAGTTCCCAGCTCTCCCAGTTCATGGACCAGATTAATCCGCTCGCCGAACTGACGCAGAAACGTCGTGTTTCCGCACTCGGTACGGGTGGGCTTGCGCGTGATCGCGCTGGCGTCGAAGTTCGTGACGTACACAATTCCCACTATGGTAGGATCTGTCCGATCGAGACGCCAGAAGGACCTTCCATCGGTCTGATCAGTTCACTCGCTACGTATGGCAAGGTCGACCAGTACGGCTTCATCATGACACCTTATCTCACCATCGAACACAAGGAAGACGGGACGCCGTATGTCACGAATCAATCGAAGTATCTGACCGCCGATGATGAATACGATGAAGTCATCGCTTCGGCAGCCTCGCCACTCAACGAGGACGGCACGTTCGTCGAAGAGCGTGTCATCGGCCGTCACCGTGGTGAAACGACCATGTTCGACAGCGACAGGGCTACCTATATGGACGTCTCACCGAAACAGATCGTTTCCGTGGCGACCTCGACCATTCCGTTTTTGGAACACGATGATGCATCTCGTGCTTTGATGGGTGCGAACATGCAGCGACAGGCTGTACCACTTTTGCAACCTGAGTCACCGATTGTCGGAACCGGCATCGAATATCGGGCAGCGAAGGATTCCGGTAGCGTGATCGTTTCGAAGATCTCGGGATTCGTCACGTATTCCGATAGTAAGAAAATCGTTATCACGCCACAACCCGAACACAAGATCGTCGTCGGTGACACCGTACTCTACGATCCGAAGGAAGGCTATAGCTACAAGAATGCGAAAATGCTCTATGATTATGGTATGGGCAATAGCGAAACCTACGATTTGATCCGTTTCTTCCGCAGCAATCAGGATACGTGTATTTTGCAGCATCCGATCGTACACACCGGTGAGAAAGTTGATGCCGGCGATGTCATCGCCGATGGTCCATCGACGTCTAAGGGTGAACTCGCCCTCGGACGAAATGTCACCGTTGCGTTCATGACGTGGGAAGGCTATAACTACGAGGATGCCATCATCATGAGCGAAGACCTCGTAAAAGAAGACGTCTACACGTCGGTTCATATCGATGAATATGATATCGAAACACGCGAACTCAAGACGGGATCCGGGCGAGAAGAATTCACACGCGAAGTTCCGAATGCCGGTATGGAAGCGCTCAAGAATCTCGATGAGCGCGGAATTATCATTCCCGGCTCCGAAGTTAAAGAGGGCGATATTCTCGTCGGAAAGATCACGCCTAAAGGTGTGTTCGAACCGTCACCGTCCGAAAAATTGATTCACGCCGTCATCGGCGAGAAATCGCGCGAATACCGCGACTCCTCCCTCCGCGTTCCGCATGGCGGTGGGGGAATCGTGCAGAGCGTGCAAATATTGACCAAGAAGGACGGCGTCCTGCAATCGGGTGTCAACGAATCGGTCCGTGTCTATGTCGCGAAGAAGCGTAAAATTTCTGAAGGCGACAAGATGGCCGGCCGCCATGGTAATAAAGGCGTCATCTCCAAGATTTTGCCACGAGAAGACATGCCTTACATGGAAGATGGAACACCCATCGACATCATGCTTAATCCACTCGGGGTTCCTTCCCGTATGAACATCGGTCAGATTCTCGAGATTCACTTGGGGATTGCCGCCAAAAAACTGAACGTCAAGATCGCGACACCCGTCTTCGACGGAGTCGACGATACCGATCTCAAGGAAATCATGAAGGATGCCGGAATCGAAGAAGACGGCAAGACCGTACTCTATGACGGCAGGACCGGACAACCGTTCCAAAACCGTGTCTCGGTCGGCGTCATGTACATGATCAAGCTCTCGCACATGGTCGATGACAAGTTGCACGCACGGAGTGTCGGACCTTATACGCTCGTCACGCAACAGCCGATGGGCGGTAAAGCACAAAACGGCGGTCAACGTTTCGGGGAAATGGAAGTCTGGGCGCTCTACGCCTATGGCGCGGCGCACACGTTACAGGAAATGCTCACCGTCAAGTCGGATGACATGCTCGGTCGAAACAAGGTCTATTCCGCCATTACCCACGATAAGCCGATTCCTTCGGCGAGTATTCCGGAATCTTTCCGCGTACTCACACGGGAACTGCAAGCGCTCGGTCTCTACGTCGAACTGATTGACGCCAAGACCGGCGAGAATGAGGCTGGTAAATCACTCGTCGATCAGATGGGTAACAAATTTAGAGGAGGGTTCCGTTAATGGCAAAAGAAAAACTGACGCTACGCGTCGAATCGCTGAAACTCTCCGTGGAAGCCCTCAACCAGCTGAAACTGTCGGGGATCGATCAACTCGAGGACTTCAATACGTTCAATCTCAAGGAGCTCAAACTGTTACTCGGGGATTCCTTTGAAGAAATCAAGACGATCTTGCGTCGTTACGCGCTCCCGCGTGACCTCGGCAATTTGAATCTCAATGAAGAAATCGTTGATATTCTCCGTGGTGCGAACATTCACGATCTCAAGGAGTTTCTCGCCTTTGAGCACAGCAAACTCTATCACCTCTTTGAAGACGACGCGATTCTAAGACAGGAAGTCAACGACCTGCTCGAACTCTACGGCATCGATCCGCTCAAGGAACACAAACACATCCAAAATGAGAAAGCGTTCGTGTTCGAAGAAAAGGAACAGAGCGCACTCGACATCGACCTCAAGGAACGGATTCATCGAACCGTACAACCGATCCGCAAGGGCTACGGAAGTCGGTCCTACAGCCATTTAAAACTGCGCCTCGCCTCACCAGAAGAGATCAAACAATGGTCCTACGGCGAGGTCAAGACGCATGAAACGATTAACTACCGGACCTCGAAACCGGAAGTCGGTGGACTCTTCTGTGAACGTATCTTCGGTCCGCAACGCGATTATCAATGCGCCTGCGGTAAGAAACAAAGCGGAAACAAGGGGCAGATCTGCCAGAAGTGCGGCATCGAGATCACCGAATCAAAGGTTCGCCGTGAGCGGATGGGACACATTACGCTCGAAGCGCCTGTCGTACATACGTGGTATCTTAAAAATTCGCCTTCACGCCTCGCGATTTTACTCGGTATTCCCGCGAAACATCTCGAAGAAGTCGTCTATCACGCCTCCTACATCGTAACCGATCCCGGAAGTGCTCCGCTGACCAAGAAACAGATTCTCTCGGAACAGGATTATAGTGTGCTAAGCGAAGAATACTATGATAAGTTTACGGCGCTTACCGGTGCGGAAGCGGTCAAACGCCTCCTGCAAGAACTCGATCTCGACCGGGAAGTCAAAAATCTTCGAAGAAAACTCAAGACGAGCTCGAAACAAAAGCGCGACAAGATCATCAAGCGTCTCGAAGTGCTCGAAGCATTCAATAATTCCGACAATAAACCCGAATGGATGGTCATGGATGTCATTCCGGTCATCCCACCGGATTTGCGTCCGATGGTTGCTTTGGATGGTGGTCGCTTCGCGACGACCGACCTGAATGACCTTTACCGACGAATTCTCAACCGAAACAACCGTCTCAAGAAACAAAAGGAACAGATGGCACCACGCCTCATCACCAAGAACGAGAAACGGATGTTGCAGGAAGCCGTTGATGCGCTCTTCGATAACGCCAAACGTGGTAAGAAGGCAGCCGTAGAACGCAACCGTCACTTGAAATCCCTATCGGATATGCTCCGGGGGAAACAAGGTCGTTTCCGGCAAAACCTGCTCGGCAAGCGTGTCGACTATTCAGGACGTTCCGTCATCATCGTCGGTCCGGACCTCGAAATGTATCAGTGTGGGATTCCCCGCGACATGGCGATCACGCTGTTCAAGCCTTTCGTCCTGCGTGAACTCCAGAAAAACGCCAAAGGCGAAGTGAACGCCAAGAAAAACGCCAACAGTCAGTACGACCGTATGGGCGACGAAGTCTGGGCAGCCCTTGAAAAGGTCGTCAAAGAACATCCGATACTATTGAACCGAGCACCCACGCTTCACCGTCTCGGTATCCAGGCTTTCGAACCGAAACTGATCGATGGTAAAGCCATCCGCCTCCATCCTCTCGTCACTCCGGCGTTCAACGCCGATTTCGACGGTGACCAGATGGCGGTTCACGTCCCTCTTTCTAACGAGGCACAAGCGGAAGCACGCCTGTTGATGCTCGCATCGAATAACATTTTGAACCCGAAGGACGGGAAACCCGTCGTCACCCCTTCACAGGATATGGTGCTCGGGAATTACTATCTGACGATCGAAACGACAAAGGAACAGAGTTTCCAAGGGTATCGCGGTGAAGAGCGAAGCCATGAACACGCCCATCTTCATCGGAACGAAGGCCACTTCTTCAACACGTTCGAAGAAGCGGACCTCGCCTACCAACACGAAGAGATCGGCTTGCATACGCGTATCCTCATCGACCCCAATTCGATCAATCAGTCGTTTACGGAAGAACAGAAACACAAGTATCTCGTGACGACGCTCGGTAAATTGATTTTTAACCGGATTCTCCCCCCCTCTTTCCCCTACTTGAATGAAGCGACCTTGGACAATCTCGAAAACAAGACGCCGGATATCTACTTCATGGCTAAGGGATTGAGGCCTGCGGATGCCCTCAAGAACATTCCTGTGCCCGCACCGTTCAAGAAGAAATTCCTATCACAGATCATCGCACAAGTCTTCAAGCAAATGCAGATCAGCGAAACATCGAAGATGCTTGACCGCTTGAAGGACCTCGGGTTCCAGTACTCGACCGTGGCCGGCATAACCGTCTCTTTCGCCGACATCAATGTCTACTCGAAGAAGAAAGAACTCGTGGATGCCGCCAACGACGAAGTCGAACGTATTACCGATTGGTATGATGAAGGCATGGTGACCGATGAGGAACGCAAGAAACTCGTCATCAGCCAATGGAAAGAAACCCGCGACGTGATTCAGGACGGACTCATGAGTGAGTTCACGAAGGATAACAACATCTACATGATGAGCGATTCCGGTGCCCGTGGTAACGTCTCGAACTTCGCTCAGCTCATCGGTATGCGTGGACTCATGAACAATCCGCGTGGTGATACGATCGAAGTCCCGGTTAAAGCATCCTTCCGCGAAGGTTTGACCGTTTCCGAGTTCTTCATTTCGACCCATGGGGCGCGAAAAGGATCAACGGATACGGCACTTAAAACCGCGGAATCGGGCTATTTGACGAGACGTCTGGTCGACGTCAGTCAAGACGTCATCGTCGTTGATGAGGATTGTGGCACCGAAAAAGGCATTGTCATGACGGCTATCAAGGAAGGCGCGAAACATACGGTACCGCTCTACGACCGAATCGTCGGACGCTACGTCAGCCAGGATGTCATCCATCCGAAAACGAAAGACGTGATCGTCGCTCGTAACGAGCTCGTCACGGAAGACATCGGTAACACGATCATCAAGGCAGGAATCGAAGCGGTTGAAATCCGAAGCAACCTCACGTGCAACGCCGAAAACGGCGTATGCGCGAAGTGCTACGGACGAAATCTCGCCACGAACACGCGCGTTGAAGTCGGTGAAGCTGTTGGCGTCGTCGCCGCACAGTCGATCGGTGAACCCGGCACCCAGCTTACGATGCGTACGTTCCATACCGGTGGCGTCGCCTCGGCATCCGATATCACGCAAGGTCTTCCCCGGATCCAGGAGCTTTTCGAAGCGCGCAATCCGAAAGGGAAAGCCGTCATCAGTGAAGTCGACGGCAAAGTCACCGCTGTTGAACGTCAGCGTTCCGGTTTCTCGATTATTCGCGTAATCGATGCCAATAAGAAGGAATATAAGTATACCGTCGAACCGAATATCGAACTCCTCGTTCGCAAGGGCAGTTCTGTCAAGGCGGGACAACGGTTCACGCTCGGTTCGATCAATCCGAAAGAATTGTTACGCGCATTAAACGCCGAAGCGGCAGCGATCTATATTCTTGAAGAAGTCCAGAAGGTCTATCGCGCCCAAGGTGTTGAAATCAGTGATAAGCACATCGAACTGATCATCCGCCAGATGCTCAGACGAATCACCGTCATTACCGAAGGGGACACCGAACTCTTACCGGGTACGGAAGTCTCTCTATCCGAGTTCAAACGCAGCAATACCAAGGCCTTTATGGATAAGAAGCGTCCTGCCATTGGCAGACCGATTCTTCTCGGTATTACGAGAGCTTCTCTCAGAAGCGATTCGTTCCTTTCCGCCGCTTCCTTCCAGGAAACGACGCGTATCCTGACGGATGCTGCGATCAAGGGTAAAACCGATGAGCTGCACGGTCTCAAGGAAAACGTCATCATCGGCGGACTCATTCCGGCGGGAACGGGTATTCTGCGCGAATCATCGTTCGAATACGACCGGACGAATGCGTTCTACGAGGAAGAAGAAATCGAATACTAATGAATTAGGGCTGATCGTTCAGCCCTTTTTCCTGCGGAAAAGGGATGTCATCCGTTAGGGAAGTATGGTAAAATACGAGTATCATACGCATAAGAAACGAGGGATATCATGCCCTTAAAGGCGAATCGAATCATTCTATGGCTCGTCATCGCCCTCTTGATCGTCACGCTCGCAACGATCGGATATATGGTTCTGCTTGACATCGATCTCATCGACGCGCTTTACATGACGGTCATTACCATATCGACGGTCGGTTATCAAGAAGTCGCGGAGATGGATTCCACGGCGCGTCTCTTTTCGATCGTCGTCATCGTTGTCAGTATCGGTATGGTCGGATATATCGCATCGATGCTCGTCCGTTTTTTCAGTGAGGGCGTCGTAAATGAGGCTTGGAGGCGAAAAAAAATGGAACGTCAGATCCGTGATATGAAAGGACACATCATTATCTGTGGAGCCGGGGAAACCGGTGTTCACGTCATCGAACAGTTCAAGAAACGGCATAAAGCATTCGTCGTCATCGACCACGAAGAGGACGCACTCCACTATTTGCAGGAGGAAGGCATCGACTATGTCGAGGGGGACGCGACCAAAGAGGCGACGCTCATCAAGGCGGGGATCACGGAAGCGAAAGGACTCATTACGACCCTTTCGACGGATGCCGATAACGTCTATGTCGTTTTGACCGCACGCGAACTCAACCAGGACCTTCAGATCATCGCCCGCTCCCATGAGGAGCATGCCCGCAAGAAGCTCATTCGGGCAGGTGCGAACAATACCGTCAGTCCGAATGAAATCGGGGGAAAGAAGCTCGCTTCGTTGCTCTTGAGACCATCGCTGTCCAATTTCATGGATCATGTTGCCAACGCCAAGGATTTGGCCTTGGATCTCGCGGAAATCGAAATCGCGGAGCATTCACAATTGGCAGCGCGGATGCTCAAGGATACGCGCATAGCCGATGAAACGGATCTCGTTGTCATCGCCCTCAGGCGCAAACAGGATGACGCTTTCCTTTTTAATCCGCGCGGCGATCAGATGCTCATGCCGGGCGACTACATGGTCGTCATCGGTAAGATCGAACAGATCGAAAAATTGAAAGATCTCGCTCAGGGAAATGTCTAGAATATGTGTCATCGGTGGGGCGAATATCGACTATTTCGCGCACGCTGACCAGCCGATTCGGTCGCGTGATTCCAACCCGGGTTATTTAAAGAAGTCCAATGGCGGTGTCGCGCGAAATATCGCTGAGAACCTGGCACGGCTCCACATGAACCCGGATTTCATTACCGTCATCGGTAACGACCAAGAGGGCATGCAACTGATCGCCGAGGGCGAACAGGTCGGTATCCGCTTTCATCACGTTGAAGTCTCACAAACGCCATCCTACATCGCTTTGATGGACGCGAATCATGACCTCTATGCCGGCGTGGCCGCGATGGGCGCCATCTCGGCCTTGACGGTCGCTGAAATCAATCAACGGAAAGCGATCATCGACCAGGCCGACCTCGTCTTTCTCGATACGAATTTGGAGACGGAAGTCATCCGTTCGCTGCTTTCGCGTATCGATCAACCCGTCTATGTCGATGGGATCTCGACGCGAAAAGCGATACGCATCCTCCCTTTTTTCGATCGAATCGAAGCCTTGAAATTGAATATCCTCGAAGCGACCGCTTTGACGAATCTTTCTTATAAGAGCGAACAGGATCTCTTAGTCATCGCCTCGTTTTTCCTGAACCGGGGTCTCAAAGAGCTCTATCTGACACTGGGCGACAAGGGCGTCTGTCACGCGACTGCGGATACGTTTGAAATACGTGAACCGAAACCTGTTTCGATCGTCAATTCAACCGGAGCTGGTGATGCGTTCTTCGCGGGCGTCATCTATGGCAAGATCAAGGGACTCGATCCGATCGCCTGCGGCGAAGCCGCAGCAATCCTCGCCCTACAAAGCGAACGCGCGGTATCGCCCTTACTGACACCAGAAACACTAACGACATTAATCAAGGAGTGGGAAAGATGAAAAGATATCTAGAAGTTCATCCCGAAGTACAAGCGGCACTCAAAGAACATCGACCGGTTGTCAGCCTCGAGTCGACGATTATCTCCCACGGCATGCCCTATCCCGACAATGTCCGGATGGCGCGAAAAGTCGAAACGATTATACGCGCCGAAGGCGCCGTTCCGGCAACCATCGCGATGATCGATGGCATCATTAAAGTCGGTCTGACTGATGAAGAACTGATTCGTATCGCCAAGGACAAGGACGTCCTCAAGGTCAGCAAACGGGATATGGCCTATGTCATATCCCAAAAACGAACTGGCGCGACGACCGTTTCAGCCACGATGCTCGTCAGTGATCTGGTCGGCATTCGTGTCTTTTCCACCGGTGGCATCGGTGGTGTCCACAAGAACGGTGAAAAGACCATGGATGTTTCTCGGGATCTCGAAGAACTCGCGCATACGAATGTACTCGTGGTCTGTGCCGGTGCGAAGTCGATCCTCGACCTTCCCCGAACCCTCGAATATCTCGAAACCAAGGGCGTCGAAGTCATCGGATATCAAACGGACTACCTTCCGGCTTTCTACGCGAAGGAAAGCCCGTTCGCCCTGTCGATCAGACTCGATGAGATCGATGACATATCCTCGCTCATGAAAGTGAAGTGGGAACTCGGACTCAAGGGCGGAATCGTCCTCGCCAATCCGATTCCGAGTACACACGCCATGCCGTACGCCGAGATCGAAAAGACCATTGAAGAGGCTTCAATCGAAGCCGAAAACAATCATATCACGGGTAAAAAACTCACGCCTTTTCTGCTTGAAAGGATCAAGAATATGACGGATGGAAAAAGTCTTGAAGCGAATCTCGAACTCGTTTACAATAATGCGCTTCTCGCGGCACGGATCGCGGTTTCCTATCAAAAAAAGGTTTGAGGAAAGATACGATTTTACGGTAAAAAACTATCTAAATGGGCCGTTATGCTTTATAATGGTTATACATGATTTTTGACAAGGAGTTACTATGGATCTATTCAAGAAGTGTTACGCTTACGACGAGGCTGACAAAGCCCGCAAAGAAGGCTACTACCCTTATTTTCATGAACTAACGACAAAACAGGATACCATCGTCACGATGGAAGGCAAGGAAATGATCATGATCGGGTCGAACAACTACCTCGGATTGACGTCACACCCTGACGTGATCGAAGCGGCCAAAAACGCGAACGAGAAGTACGGTACCGGTGTATCCGGTTCTCGGTTTTTAAACGGAACGCTCAATCTGCACATCGAGTTCGAAAGAGAACTCGCCGCTTTTTTGAAACAGGAAGACGCGACGATTTTCAGTACCGGTTTTCAAAGCAATCTCGGGATCATCTCGGCGATCGCCGGCCGAAACGATATCATCTTTTCCGACAAGGAAAACCACGCGAGCATCTATGACGGGATCAAACTCAGTTACGCCAAGATGGTTCGCTATAACCATTCGGATATGGAAGACCTCGAAGCGAAGCTCAAAGCGGCCGATTCTTCCAAAGGTTTTCTCATCATTACCGATGGCGTTTTCAGCATGAGCGGAGATATCTGTAAGCTTCCCGAAATCGTCAAACTCGCCAAAAAGTTTGGCGCACGCGTCATGGTCGATGACGCGCACGCACTGGGTGTCATGGGAAAGCACGGTCGTGGGACCGCCGAACACTTCGGTTTGGAAGAAGACGTCGACATCATTATGGGGACATTTTCGAAATCGCTCGCGAGTCTCGGTGGCTATGTCGCTTCCAAGCATGCTGTCGTCGATTATCTGAGACATAACTCAAGACCCTATATTTTCTCCGCAGCGATTCCACCATCGAATACAGCGGCCGCGCTGGCTGCCCTGAGAGTCCTGAAAAAAGAACCCGAACGCGTCAAAGCGCTCCATGACATTTCCGATTATATGCGGGAAGGGCTCAAGGCTCGAGGAATCAAGGTCCATGATTCGAAGACGCCGATCATACCGATCTATACGTATATGCCGATGCGGACGATTTTGGCTTGTAATATGCTCTTCGAACGAGGCGTCTATGTCAATCCGGTCTTGCCGCCGGCAACACCGGTGGGAGAGTGTCTCATTCGCACGAGCTATACGGCGACACACACGAAGGAACAAATGGATACCGCGATCGAACGGATCGCGAAAGTTCTAGAAGAATTGGAAGGTTTTGAAGGATAGACTATGAAAGTAATCGTAATTACGGGAGCATCATCGGGAATCGGTTATGAAATGGCGAATATTCTTTCGAAGAAGGGACATCACGTTTATGGTGTTTCCCGTACGAAAGTATTCGAGAAAGACGTTTTTAGTGCACAGGCCGATGTGCGTAACTTCGAACAGATCAAGAACCTATTCGAGAATATCGTCGAACAAGAAGGCAAGATTGACGTTTTGATCAATAATGCCGGACGTGGCATTTCCGGTTCGATCGAGGATACCGAGATCGAGGACGTGACACAACTCATGAATGTGAACTTTCTAGGGACGTTCAATACCGTAAAAGCGGCCATTCCTTATATGCGCGATCAAGGTTTTGGGAAAATCATCAACATCTCTTCTTTGGCCAGCAAGTTCTCATTACCGTTTCAGTCCTTTTACAGCGCTTCTAAGGCAGCAATCAATGCGTTTTCCGAAGCGTTAGCGATCGAAGTCGAACCGTTTGGAATTCAAGTATGCTCGGTACTGCCAGGCGACATTAAGAGCGGTTTTTCGAAGCATAGAAAGAAAAACGAGATCGATCACGAGAGCTATGGCAAGAGGGTTGAGAAATCCATTTCTCTCATGGAAAACGATGAACAAAATGGTATGGATGCCAAAGAAGCGGCAAAAACGATCTGTAAGCTCATCAAAAAGAAACGTATGCCCCTCTATCAGACGATCGGTCTCAAATATAAAGCGATCATGTTCTTTAGCAGATTCTTGCCGGCACGGATGATCAATCGGCTTGTTGGCAAGGTTTATGGGTTCAAAAAGGGTTAGGTCGTAAGGATACGTGAAATAATGACGATCCATATTTGAAGGGACAGGGCGTATGACCGTTTGGTAGTCATCGTGTTTGTCCACTGTTTCTAAGATTAAAGAAGGTTGCTCCATCTGGGAGAACCTTCTCTTTATTTTTTTACGCATTTAGACATTGTGCGACTGATCATATGTTCGGGCTTTGATGACGATCCTGGGAGGCTCGGTAAGATGAGTTGAAATCGTTGGTGGTCCATTAATCAAGATTCGCAATGTTTTTGTCGAGCGACTACCGATTAAAGATTGGCGAAGCTTGTTATCTCGCTTTTTAAGGCGATTCATAGTTAAATAATAGAGAAGGTTCGAATGAAAACCACAAGGAATCACATCGAGTCTATGATTCAGGCACGACATGATTGATCTCTAGATTAAAGCGATATCCTACGCCCCAGACGGTTTCGATCGAACTATCTTGGTTCGTTTTTAGTTTTCTTCGTAACCGGTTCATATGGATATTTAAGGCGTTATCGGTCGCCGAGGTTTCTAAAGCATAGATGAGTTGAATGAGACGCTCGCGACCAACGATGGTGTTGACGTTTTCGATCAGTATTCGCGCCAACGAAAATTCCTTGACTGTCAAAGGGACTTCTTTACCGTATTTACTTATCGTTTTGTTATCATAATCGATCAAGAAAGGACCGATGCGACGCGTGTTTAGGCGTCTTTGATGGTGATACTTAAAGCGCCTTAGAAGAGCCCTGATGCGCGCTGAAGTTATGATCTTTTCTATTGGCTGTTCGATAAACCCATCAGCACCAAGGTCAAGATAGTATGATTTTATATGTTCAGATTTTCTCTTTGACAGAACAAGAAGCGGAAGATCTGTTCGGGCAATGAGATTCAGTATCATCTCTTTATTGATCGTATCGTTGTTACTATCAAGGTTTAGGATGACAAGGTCATAGGTATTGAAATCCACGTCTTGATAGTGTTCGCATAAGACGAAGTGAAAACGGAAATGGGTTTTTCCCATTTCGGCAATGAGTTCAAAAAAGCTCGTCTTAACATCCGTTAACAGGAGTATTTGATCCAATTGTTTCGTTCCCCTTCCACAATAGAATCGTGCCTGCTCACAACATTTTTTCGTCGTTCGCCAGCGGTCATATAAGAATTCAACACCATTATAACACACATGAATGAAATAAAAAGAAAGAAAATAGACATATATGGCTAATCCTTTTTTATACGCTTATTGTTAAAAATCTTGGCCATAAGGTGGAGTTTTTTGTTTTCTTATGAGCAAATCCTGCTTTTTTCCATGTTTATGGCATTCGAACGATGGCATGCAAGTGACGCGTCAGGTCTGCATAGACGCTTTAGGCGTAAGATGAAATCAACCAAACATTCAAAACCTTATATTAAGGATTTCTTAGGACAAAGTCAAAAGATAACTACTAGGACATGATCATAAGATAACCAAAATTCCCCTTATTTCACCCTCAAACCATTTGACAATCCCGCCAAAACATTATATAATGATAACGCTGCTCAAAAGGAGCACAACACCTACGAACTTTTTGGCTCTATCAAGCCAAAAATATTTTTAATCCCAAAAATGAAACACATGGATATGTGTTAAAGAAAGGAGAACATCAATGCCTACGATTCCACAGCTCGTAAAAAATGGAAGAACCATCCGCAAGTACAAGTCCAAATCACCAGCGTTAGGCTTCGGGTTCAACAGCCTCAAAAAGCATGAGAGCGACTACAAGTCCCCGCAGAAGCGCGGTGTCTGTACGCGTGTTACGACCATGACGCCAAAGAAACCGAACTCGGCACTACGCAAGTATGCCCGTGTTCGTTTAAGCAATGGCGCGGAAGTCACCGCTTACATCCCAGGCATCGGCCACTCGCTGCAGGAACACAGTGTCGTCCTTATTCGTGGCGGACGCGTCAAGGACCTTCCAGGTGTACGCTATCACATCGTACGTGGCACGCTCGATACGTCGGGTGTCCAGGATCGTCGCCAAGCGCGATCCAAGTATGGCGCGAAACGTCCCAAGGCTACAGCGCTTAACCGATAATACGAACGAAAAACTAGAAAATTCAGAAGGAAGAAGGTGAACCCATGCCACGTAAAGGACACATTGTAAAACGAGACGTTTTACCTGACCCGATTTACCATTCAAAACTCGTCACGCGGATCGTCAACACGATCATGAATGACGGTAAAAAGGGAACCGCACAAAGCATCTTATACGGAGCATTCAATCGCGTCAAAGACGTAACCGGACGCGAACCCATTGAAGTGTTCAACGAAGCACTCAACAATATCATGCCGATCGTCGAAGTTCGTTCCCGTCGGATCGGCGGGCAGAACTATCAGGTACCGGTAGAAGTTCGAGCATCGAGAAAAACGACACTCGGATTGAGATGGCTCATCCAATACGCCCGTCTCCGCAATGAGAAGACGATGGAAGAACGATTGGCCAAAGAGATTATGGACGCCGCTCAAGGACTCGGAGCAGCGGTCAAGAAACGTGAAGAAGTCCATCGTATGGCGGAAGCGAACAAAGCATTTGCGCATTACCGCTGGTAAGAAGGAGACGAATCAATTATGCCTCGTGTATTCCCATTAGAAAGAACGCGAAATATCGGCATCATGGCTCACATCGATGCGGGAAAAACGACCACTACCGAGCGGATACTTTTCCATACCGGAAAAATCCATCGTCTTGGCGAGGTCCACGATGGCGCAGCTACCATGGACTGGATGGCACAGGAACAGGAACGCGGGATTACGATTACGTCGGCGGCAACGACGGCGTTTTGGAACAATCACCGCATCAACATCATCGACACGCCGGGCCACGTCGACTTCACGGTTGAAGTATCGAGATCACTGCGTGTGCTCGATGGAGCCGTTACTGTGCTCGATGCCCAGGCGGGCGTTGAACCACAAACGGAAACCGTTTGGCGGCAAGCGACCGAATATAGGGTGCCGCGTATCGTCTACGTCAACAAGATGGATAAGGTCGGAGCTGACTTTGATTATTCGATCAAGTCGATTCATTCGCGACTCGGTGTCAAGGCTTTTCCGATTCAATGGCCGATTGGTGCCGAAGCCGATTTCGACGGGATCATCGACATCATCGAACGTAAAGCCTATCACTACACCGGAAATCCTGATGAAGTTACGACCGAGATCGATATTCCCGAAGAGCTCGCTTCAATCGTTGAACTCAAACGTAACGAACTCATTGAGGCCGTTGCTGACTTCGATGAAGATCTCATGATGGCCTATCTCGAAGGTGAAGAGATTACGAACCAAGCGATCAAAAAAGCCATACGAACAGGAACGCTTGCTGTTAAGTTCTTTCCGGTGATTTGTGGTACTTCTTTTAAGAACAAGGGCGTTAAACTCATGCTCGACGCTGTTGTCGATTAT
This sequence comes from uncultured Acholeplasmataceae bacterium, assembly GCA_964444805.1. GTDB lineage: Bacteria > Bacillota_I > Bacilli_A > Acholeplasmatales > Acholeplasmataceae > RECG01. The sequence goes on from CAYUIK010000013.1 coordinate 19,589, forward strand.
TTGCCCGCCCCAAGCGATATCGAGTCCGTAATCGGAATCAATGCTCGGGGTGAAGAAGAAAAGCGACATGCCGATGATCACGAACCGTTTACGGCTCTTGCCTTCAAGGTTATGACCGATCCCTACGTCGGACGTCTTACATTCTTCCGCGTTTATTCGGGGTCACTCAAGTCCGGTTCTTATGTCAAGAACGCGACGAAAGACAAACGCGAACGTTTCGGACGCGTCTTGCAGATGCACGCGAACCACCGAGCGGAAATCGATGAGATTTTCGCAGGTGACATCGCCGCGGTTGTCGGTCTTAAGGATACGACGACCGGAGATACGCTCACGGGCGTACACGATGATATCATTTTAGAGTCCATGTTGTTTCCCGAACCGGTCATCAATGTTGCGATCGAACCGAAGACCAAGGCCGATCATGATCGCATGTCACACGCGCTCGTGAAACTCGCCGAAGAGGATCCGACGTTCAAAACATTTATCGACCATGAAACGGGACAAACGATCATTTCGGGAATGGGTGAACTCCATCTAGAGATCATCGTCGACCGGATGAAGCGTGAATTCCGGGTGGATGCTAACGTCGCTGAACCGCAAGTATCCTATCGGGAAACGATTTCGAGCGAATGTGAAATCGAAAGCAAGTTCGTTCGCCAGTCCGGTGGACGCGGACAATACGGACACGTCTATATCCGCTTTGAACCGAATCCCGGCAAAGGCTTCGAATTCGTCGACAAAGTCGTCGGTGGGGTCGTCCCGCGGGAATACATTCCTGCAGTCAAAAAAGGTCTCGAAGAAGCATTGCCGAACGGAATTATTGCTGGTTATCCCTTGATCGACCTCAAGGCCACGCTCTTTGACGGTTCTTACCATGAGGTCGATTCCTCGGAAATGGCCTTCAAGATCGCCGCGGCAGGCTCACTGAGGGAAACACGTACGAAAGCGAACCCGATTCTTCTGGAACCGATTATGGACGTCGAAGTGATCACCCCGAACGACTATGTCGGAAACGTCATCGGCGACCTGACATCTAGACGAGGCCGACTCGAAAGCCAGGTTCCACGCGAAAACGCGGTCGCGATACGCGCCCTCGTACCCCTATCCGAAATGTTCGGATACGCAACGGCGCTCCGTTCGAACACACAAGGACGAGCGACATTCATGATGCAATTCTCACGTTATGAAAAGTGTCCGAAATCGATTATGGAAGACATCATGAAAAAACGGGGATTTTAGCAGTTCCACTTGCAAAAGCAAGTGATTTCATATAGAATGAATGTGTTAAATAAACACAAAGAATGCTATGAAAAATAGGAGGAAATATTGAAATGGCAAAAGCAAAATTTGAAAGAACCAAGCCCCATGTCAACATCGGCACGATCGGCCACGTTGACCATGGTAAAACGACTCTGACCGCAGCGATCACGCTCGTCTTCAATGCCAAGGGTCTATCCGAAATCGCGGATTTCGATTCGATCGACAGTGCACCAGAAGAAAAAGAACGTGGTATTACGATTAATACCGCACACGTTGAATACCAAACAGAGACGCGTCACTACGCGCACGTCGACTGCCCGGGTCACGCCGACTACGTCAAGAACATGATTACCGGTGCCGCCCAAATGGACGGCGCGATCCTCGTCGTTTCCGGCGCGGACGGCCCGATGCCACAGACGCGCGAACACATCTTGCTCGCACGCCAGGTTGGCGTACCCAAGCTCGTTGTTTTCTTGAATAAGGCCGATATGGTCGATGACGAAGAATTGCTCGACCTCGTCGAAATGGAAGTTCGCGAACTCTTGAGCGAATACGACTTCCCAGGTGATGACATTCCTGTGATCCGTGGTTCTGCGCTTCTCGCACTTCAAGGCGATGAAAAATGGCAAAAGAATGTCGAAGAACTGATGGATGCCGTCGATTCGTATATCGACCTTCCGGTTCGTGATACGGACAAGCCTTTCTTGATGCCTGTCGAAGACGTCTTTACGATTACCGGACGTGGTACGGTTGCTACCGGACGCGTGGAACGCGGTAAGGTTAAGATCGGCGACGAAGTTGAAATCATTGGTATCACTGAAACAAAGAAGACCGTCGTTACCGGTGTTGAAATGTTTAGAAAAATACTTGATTACGCGGAAGCTGGCGACAATGTCGGCGCACTTCTTCGTGGGATCAACAGGGATCAAGTTGAACGCGGTCAAGTTCTAGCTAAGCCAAAATCCGTTTTGCCTCACTTCCGTTTCGAAGCGCAAGTCTACGTGCTTTCTAAGGAAGAAGGCGGCCGTCATACGGCATTCTTCTCGAACTATCGTCCTCAGTTCTATTTCCGTACAACCGATATCACCGGTGTCATCACGCTTCAAGAAGGTACTGAAATGGTTATGCCGGGCGATAATACCGTTATGACCGTTGAACTGATTCACCCGATCGCGATCGAAGAAGGAACGAAGTTCTCGATCCGTGAAGGTGGCCGTACCGTTGGTGCAGGATCGGTTACGAAGATTCTCGAATAGATTTCTATAATCCGATTAGGGCGGCCCGTGGGTTGCCCTTTTTTGGTATAACCGTGTGAAATCTTGTTTTCCGTGGCAACAAGAAAGTCATTTCCAGAAATATATGATAAAATAAGTGGGAAACGAAAAGGAGCTTGACAGATGATCGTTGATACGCATGCCCACTTGAATATCGAAGACTTCAACGAGGATCTCGATGAGGTCTTAAAAAGAGCACGAGAAGCGGATGTGAAACGCGTGATCGTGATCGGTATGGATGAAACATCCAACACGCGCGCCCTGAAACTTGCTAAGGCACATGACATGCTCTATGCATCGGCAGGTATTCATCCGGGGTATATCGATGGACAGAAGACATCATCGCTCGAGCGGTTTTATGCGGAAGAACGCGTTGTTGCTGTCGGGGAATGCGGAATCGATCTCCATTGGCGTCAAGACAACCTCGACGATCAGATCAGGGTGTTCAAGGAACAGATCGAACTTTCTATGAAACACCGCCTACCCCTGATCATTCATACGCGCGATTCATTTGCCGAAACCTATGAAGTGCTCAAGCCTTATCAGGGTCGTGTCACCGGGGTCTTCCACTGTTTCTCATCGACACTCGAAGATGCCCGTAGGGCCATTGACTTAGGTTTCTTGATCGGAATTGACGGTCCTGTCACCTATCCGAAGTCATTCGAACTCGAACGGATTCTAAAGGCGATCGACCTCAAACACATTTTGGTCGAAACCGATAGCCCCTTTTTAGCACCACAGGAAAAAAGGGGAAAGCGAAATGAGCCGGCCTACACGGAGTATATCGTTCAAAGAATTGCCCAGATTAAAGCGATCAAACCGAGTTACGTCGCCGATCAGACGACTAAAAATGCTTATCAATTATTTCAAATAGGAGGAAAGAACACATGAAAAAGAAACTGTTATTACTCGTCATCGTCCTCTTCGCTACGCTGACACTTGCGGGGTGCCTGCAACTCAAAGCACAACTCCCCTACGAGTCACCGAGCGTTTACGAACAGATGCGCATCGACATGGTCAATGAGGTCATGCCTTCCGTTGTCGCAGTTCGAACGGAGACCGGTCATGGATCCGGAATCATCTACAAAGTCGAAGACATCGGTGATGGCGTCAAGCGTTACTACGCCTTGACGAACTATCACGTGATTCTCGATGCTGGTGAAATGAATATCTATTTCGGACCCGATGCCGATCCGATTAGTGTGGTCGATGTCGCCGGTTTTGAACTCTATGATATCGCTGTTGTTCGCTTCGATACGACGAGAGATCTTCAAGTGCACCATAGTCCCGCAATCGATGATAAAGAAGGCATCGAACTCGTCCTCGGCCAAGATGTCATTGCCATCGGGACGCCTCAGGATATCGATAAGTTCAACTACGTTAGCAATGGCATTCTAAGTATGAAGGACTATACGTATAATGGTGTGACCAATCTTGGATTAATGCACAATGCCGAGCTTAATCCTGGAAATAGCGGTGGGCCACTCTTCAACCTCAATGGCGATTTAATCGGTATCAATGTCGCCAAAGTATCGACGATTTCGGGCCAAGATGGCGAACTCGCGGCCGAAGGACTCAACTACTCCCTCAACATCAACGTACTCGCTGCGATCGTCTCGACCTTCAAGGATAGCGATTTTGAAGCCGTCGTAAGAAGCCCAAGACTGGGCGTAACCGTCCAAGACGTGTCCGTTTTCCTCGAAGATCCGGAAAACGATCCGAGCGTGCTTCCGCCGAATCCGGTCGGAGTCGTTGTCATCGGCCTTGATGAGACGCGCGATGCGATCGGTAAAATCGAAGTATATGACCTAATCATTCAGATGAACGGCATTTTGATCACGTCGATTGCCGATATCGCAGCACAACTCGAAGATGCGGAATTCGGTGATGAACACGACGTCACGGTGCTTCGTAACGTTGACGGGGAGTTCCTCGAGTTCACCTACACGATCACCTTATCCTGACATGACGAAAGAGCTTCTCAAAAACCTCGAAGCACGAGGCCTGACGATCAGTTTTGCTGAAAGTCTTACCGGAGGAGCGCTCGCATACGCTTGGATTAAGCATAGCGGTGCGTCACGAGTTGTTCGTGGCGCACTCGTTGCTTATCACAGGGATCTAAAGCATGTGCTTTTAGGCGTACCCGAGGCGTTAATAGAAAAGGATTCACCCGTAAGTGAATCCGTTGCGCGGGCGATGGCACGCGGGTGCAGAGACGTCTGCAAGACGGATCTGGCTGTTGCAACGACCGGGAATGCCGGTCCTTTCCTGCAAGAACATACAACAGAAAGGATCGCCTGGATCGCTGTTTCTTACCATGAAAAGATGGTAACACGGATGCTTACATTCACGGAGGAAACGCGCATTGAAGCGATCCGTCTGACCGTCAAAGAGGCCATACACATGGTCGAAGTCCAATTGAAAAACAGCGAACAATTGTGATTGTATTCTTGCTTGAACTATGTTATAATGACTTGGCGTAAGATAAATCATCCTTGTCTTATTAAGACCATTAGACCAGAAGGAGGTGGAACAGATGAAAAAATACGAAGTCATGTATATCATCCGTCCAACAATCGAAAGTGAGAGCATTAAGCGCGTCATTGACAATTTCAACGAGATCTTTGTCAAGTACGACAGTCAAGTGCTCGAACTCAAAGAGTTGGGACTCAAGGATTTGGCATACGAGATCGAACATCACAAAAAAGGCTACTACGTATGGCTGCTCGTAGACGCAACACCGGAAGCGATCGCGGAATTCAACCGGATCGTCCGTATTACCGAAGAAGTCATACGCTTTATTGTCGTAAAGGAAGGCGAGTAATATGATTAATCGCGTGATCCTTGTCGGACGAATCACAAAGGATCCGGAACTGAAGACGACACAATCGAATATTTCCGTTGTCTCGTTTACGCTCGCTGTCAATCGCCAGTTCACGAACCAAAACGGGGAACGCGAAGCCGATTTCATCCAGTGCGTCGTCTGGCGTCGCCAGGCTGAGAATGTCGCCACATACGTCAAGAAGGGTGCGCTCTTAGGCATCGACGGACGTATTCAGACACGGAAATACGAAGCGGAAAAAGGTACGGTGTACGTCACCGAAGTCGTTTGTGACTCGGTGCAGTTTCTCGAACCGAAAGGTGAAACGGGAACATACGCATCGCAACCACTCAAGGATGACCCCAATACCGACGATCATGAACAGATCGAAGACGATGAATTCTACGAGACCAGCAAAAAACTGGCTGCGGAAGAAGATCTACCATTTTAAGGAGGAAACGATATGCAACGTCAAAGAGGTGGATTCAAAAAACGCCGTAAAGTATGCTACTTTACCCAAAATAAAGTCAAACACATCGACTTCAAGGATGTCGATGTGCTCAAGCGTTTCATTACCGACCGCGGTAAGATTCTACCAAGACGCGTAACCGGTACGTCGGCGAAGTGGCAACGCCCACTCGCGGTCGCGATCAAGCGCGCGCGTCATATGGCACTCTTGCCATTTGTCAAGGACTGATCGGAGCATGAAGCCGCACGAATCGTGCGGTTTTTTTTTAGGGAATACCGATCTATCAAACGCACGAGTTATCCACGATTTTTGTGTGTTCGTTACGTTGTAAATAAAACGTAATATTGGTATAATGGCAAGTGAAGCAGGTGGACTTATGAAACGCTGGATTTTCTTTCTCGTCGCACTCCTTGTGCTCGCGGCAAGCACGTACTTCTATTTGCCCTACCTTGTCGCGGACGATGCTCAATTCTATCGATTCATCTTTTTCGTAGCGAGTTTGACACTCGCTTTTTCAGCGTCTTACCTCGTTTTGAACATCCAACACTACAAGAAGGTCCTTACGCTTCAAAACCGACTTTCCATGTGGACGAAACTTTCCTATCACGTCAATCAGGTCGGTGATGAGATTTTCAATGAATTGCCGATCGGCATGATCGCGATCGCCGACAATGGCGAGATCAAGTGGGTGAATCCACAGGCGAAAACGATCTTTGATGTCAAGATTACCGGAAAAAATCTCAAAGACGTCCACCCCGATCTCTATCAGGCCGTTTTGAAAAGTACGATGAATCTTACGATTCAGGTGGGAACCGAGTTCTATGACGTCACGTATCGGCAAGAATACAATTTCTTCTATCTCTTCAACGTGACCGAGCGCGAGATCATCAATACGCGTTATCGGAATCGGATTCCTGTACTCGCTATTCTCAATCTCGACAATCTTGATGAAGCCCTTTCTTCCTTGGACGTCTCGGAACAGTCCTCGGTCAAGGGTGATTACTTGGGTGTCATCGCCGACTGGGCCTCGACATACGACGCCTATATCAAACCGTATAGCGATGAACGGATCGTTTTGGTCACGTCACGGGAAAAACTCATCCTAATGATCGATGATAAGTTCGATATTTTGGACAAGATCCGCAAGATTTCGCAACGTACGCATATTCGCGTCAGTCTTTCGATCGGTATCGCTTCCTGGGATGTATCGCATGAGGAGCTCGGTGTTTATGCTCAAAATGCGATCGAACTCGCCGAAAAGCGCGGTGGCGATCAGGTCGTGGTCAACATTCAGAATCAAAAGATCGCATATTTCGGGGGAAAAAACGATGCTCAGGCAAAGAGCTCCAAAATCGGTGCCCGCATCAACGCACATACGATCAAGGATTTCATCGGTCGGGCTTCGAACGTCCTGATCATGGGACATGATCAGGCCGATCTCGATGCCTTCGGTTCGATGCTCGCCGTCTATCATATGGCTGGCGTCAGCAAGAAACAGGTCCGAATGATCATCGATGAGGATAAGCTCGATCGGACGGTCCAACACGTCTATGAAAGAATCAAAGAAGAGATGAAGGAGCGCTTCGTTACGAGCGATCAGGCCCTGAAACTGATCAATTCCGATACGCTTTTAATCGTCTGTGACACGCAGTCACCCAAGGTCGTCATGGACCAGGAAATCCTTAAGAAAGTCAAACAACTGATCGTCATCGACCACCATCGCGTCAATGAAGAAGGATTCGACTCGATCTTTTCCTACATCGAGCCCTATGCCTCTTCAACGATTGAACTCGTCATGGAACTGCTCAATTTCTACAATATGGAAGATGAGATTCGCATCTCGGAATTCGAAGCTACGATCATGTATTCGGGATTAATCGTCGATACCAACAATTTCACCTTTCGAACCAATGCCCGTACCTTCGAAGTCGCCGCTCGGTTGAAAGAGCTCGGTGCCGATATCTTCGAAGTGAAGACCTGGCTGAGAAAAGATCTCAAGCGAACACTCGCGATCAATAAACTGCTTAACAAGATCGAGATCTATCTCGACCGCTTCGCCTTTGTCGTTACCCACGAACTCCACAAGGATCGCATCTTACTCGCTCAAGTCGCCGAAGAGGCGCTCGCTATTGACGGCGTCCAAGCCGCCTTCGCGATCGCGAAGGCCAAAGAGGATACCGTCGGTGTCAGTGCTCGGTCCTATTCCTCGGTAAACGTGCAGGTTCTGATGGAGGCGCTTGGGGGAGGCGGACATTTGAACAGTGCCGCGGCACAAGTCGAAGGAAGTACGGTAAAGCAAGTCTATAAAACGATAAAAAACCATATCGAATCCGAATATGGCGGAGGAGGAGAACCCATGAAAATCATATTGCTGGAAGATGTCAAAGGTAAAGGAAAAAAGAACGAGATCATCGAAGTCGCCAACGGGTACGCGAATTTTCTCGTTAGACAGAAAAAGGCGATGCTCGCCAACGATGAAAACGTAGAAGCGATCGAAAAAGCGAAACTAGAAGCAGAAGAGAAAGCCAAACGACACATCGAGATGATGAAAAAACTCAAATCAGAGATCGACAACAAAAAGGTCGTCGTTGGGATTCAGATTGGCGTAGACGGCAAACTGTTCGGTTCCGTGACAACGAAGCAGATCTGCGAAGCGTTCGAGCAGGAACATGGCATTTTGCTAGACCGTAAAAAAGTCGAACTCGAAAGCGAGATCAATTCGGTCGGTATTTACACGGCAACCGTCAATCTTCACAAGGATATCAAGGCCCAATTCGAAGTGCATATCGTTGAAAAGTAGGTCATAAGGCATGCCCAAGACGCTACCCTATCATCGCGAGGCCGAGCAATCCGTCCTCGGGACGATCTTTTTGGACCCGAAAGTCATCGTCGCCGTCATCGATCAGTTGGCCGACGAAGATTTCTTCGAGGAATCCCACATCTTAATCTATCAAGCGATGAAGAGTCTTCACGAAAACGACATGCGCATCGATTATGCGAGCGTCGCGTCCAGGCTCGAGCAAAATCAGATGTTGGCACGCGCTGGCGGGAGAGGCTATCTCTACGAACTTTCCGATTCCGTGCCTTCGACCGCACACTTGGAGACTTATATCGATTTGGTTCGAGACGGGTCGCTCAAGCGTCAGGTCATCGACGTGACGAGCAAGATCCTTGAGACCGGATATACGGGAAATGTTGGCGCGAATGAATATCTGGAACGCGCCGAAGAGGACATCTTTGCTCTCGCTCAAAAGCGGAAGACGACGGCGTTTTCTCTTTTGAACGAAATCATTCGCGAAGTCAAGGAGAAGACCGAACGCAACCGCGATAAAAAAGGCGGTATTACCGGCCTACGGACGGGTTTTTCCAATTTGGATGACCTTACGGCTGGATTGCAGCCCGAAGAGCTGATCATTCTCGCCGCTCGCCCCTCGATGGGGAAGAGCGCGTTCGCCATGAATCTCGCCATCAATGTCGCCAAGAAGAACGAAGACGGTCAGGCGAACGTCGCGATTTTTAGTCTTGAAATGAGCAATGAGCAACTCGCCGCTCGGATGCTGAGCGCGGAAGCGAATGTCAAGAACACGAAGATCAAGACGGGTTCCCTTTCGAGCAAGGAATGGGGTTTTCTCGAAAGTGGTGTTCGTTCGCTCGATACGTTAAACATCTATTTCGATGATTCGGCGGCCGTTACTGTTGCCGATATTCGGGCGAAGTGCCGGAAACTCAGCCAGCAAAAAGGTCTCGATTTCGTCGTCATCGACTATTTGCAGCTCATCAAGGGGGATAGCCGTGCAGGTAATCGTCAGGAAGAAGTGGCGCGCATCTCACGAAGTCTCAAACAGATGGCACGCGAGCTCAAAATCCCGATTTTAGCGCTTTCCCAGCTCTCACGCGAAGTCGAACGAAGGGATGACAAGAAACCGGTACTCGCCGACTTGCGCGAATCCGGAAGTATCGAACAGGATGCCGATATCGTCATGTTTTTGTTCCGTCCGGACTACTACAAGCACCACGGCGAACAGAATACGAACGAAGTCGAACTGATCATCTCAAAAAACCGGCAAGGAATCGCCGGTGTCAGTCGGTTTTTTCGCTTCGATACGGACTATAGTCGGTTTACGGCACTATCCGAACGCGAAGAGGACAGTATAACGAAGGATTAGAACCGCTCCGATCTATTCGGAGTTCTCATATGATTAAAAGAAAAGGGATCGCCGGCAGGCGATCCCTCTCTCTTTTTTTCTTAGCGTAGCGTGAAGTTGAGCATCCAGATGTGCTTTTCAAAGCTTGCGAGAGTCGTAATGATGAGATCTGCGGTTTGTTCGTCGTCGACTTCCTGAGCGGCCTGAAGGGCTTCCTTGAGTTCTTTGACGAGAAGAACGAAGTCATCGCGAATCGCTTGGACCATGTCTTCAGTCTTTTCCTTGCCGGTCGCTTCTTGGATCGAAGCCTTGGCCAAATAGTCTTTGAGCGTCGATGATGGTGTTCCACCGATCATGAGCATGCGTTCGGCGAATTCATCGTAGAGCTCATTGATTTCGTCATACATTTCCTCAAATTTTGCGTGTAATGCATAGAAGTTCGGACCTGTCACGAACCAATGAAAATGATGCAACTTGGTGAAGAACACACTGAGATTGGCAACTTGCTTGTCGAGTGCTTGGTATAGTTTTTCCATAATGATATCCTTCCTTTCTTTTATCTTGCACTTATATTATACTAAAAATTGAACGTTTAAGCAACCGTATCGCTCATGTGCCAGGATACGTTTTATGCGTTATTTGTGTAGTAAAAGCCGCTAAAGTGTGATAT
>CAYUIK010000014.1:0-18660 GCA_964444805.1 uncultured Acholeplasmataceae bacterium
TCCATCTGAATGAGATCCGGGTCGAATCCGAGTGGCAAACCGAGTCCGGTTTCCGGATCGATGGTCGTCAGATCGACCTGTTGGTCCTCATAGTGTTTCATCCCATCGAAAATTCCGATTTCCTTGAGAAGCGGCATTCTCGGTGGCAAATTCGCCAGTTCTGTTTCTAAATCCTCATAGTTTTTTGTCGTTAAAACCGGAACAAAAATAGCGAGCATGATCAAAATGCCAAGAATGATCGTCGCGATGACATTCGTCCGGTTCTTGCCGAAACGTATCATGGCGTCCTTGAAATACCCGATCGGTTTCGTTTCAAAACGCTTGTCATAAATTTTTTCGTCGCGTTGAACGAACTCGAAGTTATCAGGGCTTAAGTTTTTATGTTTCTTTTCGTCGTATAATTTCATTATTTTCTTGCCCCCATTCTGATTCTCGGGTCAACGATTCCATAGCTCAAGTCGACGAGGAGAACGGCGAACAAGCTAATGAACGTGTAGAAAGCGGATAGTGCTAAAATCAAATTGTAGTCAAAGTTGTTCGGCGTAAGCGCTCGAAGGTAGACGCGTCCCATGCCGGGAATGGCATAGATCCGTTCGATGACGACCGAACCACTCAATAAGGCGACAAAAGCGAAGATAATGCTCGGCACGAGAGGAACCATCGAATTACGCATCGCATGTCTGACGACTGCCTGCATTTTCGTAAGTCCTTTCGTGCGGGCGAGAAGGACAAAATCCGATGTTAGGACTTCGGTAAGCTCGGCTCTCGTAAAACGCGTCAGCCCGGCAATCGCGCCAAACGACAGACCCATGACGGGCAATACGAGTGCCGCGTATCGAACCGATCCGACCACATCGGATGGCGGATACTGTGACGGGAGCCAATCGAGTCCATATCCGAAGATCATGACCAAAAAGAGCATAACCACAAAGTTCGGAATCGAAATGAAGATCATGACGCCAAGCGATATGACATTGTCAGTCAGTTTATTTTTCTTTAATGCCGCAATAATACCAAGTGTGAACCCAATAGGCATGAAAACGAGTAGTGCCAAAAAGTTGACACGCATGGTTACGGGTAGACGACTTTGCAAGATCTCAAAGACATCCTTGTTAACCGAAACGCGTGTTGAAACACCCCAGTCCCATCTTAAGAAAATGTTACTCAACCAGGAGCCGTATTGAGTAATGATCGGAACAGGAATGAATACGCGATACTGATCGCCTTCATCCTTGTAAAAACAGCCAGAACACCGATCTTCGTAAGTGCCTTCACGAATCGCGCGTACTGTAGCATCATCCGTAATGAGTTCGGTCGTCATGTAACCGTCCGATTCCTGTCTCGCGTAATAGATTTCCTGTTCTTTGATTTCGGTCGGTGGATATTCGGGAACGAGTCGAATGGTGATGAATAGAATTGACAGGAAAGTAGTCAGTACAATGAAAATCCATACCGTCCTGATCGCTGTGTATCTAAGCATATGCGTTAGCCCTCTTTCTCTTAAGTTTAATCTCTATAATGAAATGAATTTCGATTCGAAATTCACATGATACCCGTCGTCTTGTATTGATGATTCATCGGCAAAACCATCTTGTCTCGAATGGATGTTTGTAAATCGCCACGTGATGATAAAAAAAGAGAGCGTGGCTACGTCCTTGAAGGCATTTCCCATTGAGCCAAATCGTATAATCATTATAACACATTTTACAAGATACGCATACCCATATTTACCCGATTTTTCTTCATTTTCGCCTGTTTTTCCGGCTTTATGTGAAATTTCCTAAATTTGTCCGATTGGTTTCGTGCATCAAACATATTCAAAGAAAAAACTTATAAATAGATGAGGGTCATCAATAGCCTAATAGAGCGTTCATATCCCTTCTTTTTGGCAGGCCGTGTCAAAGGGATATCCTTTTCTTGATGACTGAAAGATGTCTTTTCAGAAAATTCACTAAATCAAAAAACAAGCCATCCAAATGTGCTTGGATGGCTTGTCCGTCATGATTCAATCAATTGATCTTAAAGGAATCCTCTTATTCTTCTGCAGGTGCTTCAGTTGTTACGAGGAGGTAAGCGACATTGCCGTCATCGAATGTGAAGATAACTTGGTATGTCGTATCCGCTGCAAGACCAGTGAGTGCTACTGCTTCGAGGTCAGCGAAGTCTACGACTGCATCAGTAGCAGAGTAGTCCGCATAATCGAGTACTTCGACTTCAGTGACTTCGCGAGCGTAGTCATCTTCGTTGAGCGTTACGTTCAATACTGCACTCGTTTCAGTTACTTCTACTTCTTCAGACGCTTCGATAATCGAAGGTTGCATCCACCATGGTGAGACGGATTGTCCATCACGGTCTGGATCAGCTGTGTAACCGAAGTTAATGACGACTTGATAATCTCCAAGATACGTCGTTGGATAATCATCGAATGCTGGCAATAAGCCTTCGACCGTTACGGTTGCTGCTTCAGGAACAACATCGACGAGACCTTCAACATCGAGATATCCCGCTTCTGGATCATAGTATTGTACGGTGTAGGTAATGTTTTCGAATCCAGTGTTGTCGAACTGATCGATCGTGAAGGTTGCAGTAGTTGGTGTCGTTTCGAAATCCTTGGCAGCTGGAACTTCTGCTTCAGCGCCTTCGGAAACATAGATTTCACCATTAAGTGCACTTACGATCGCATCATAGGACCAGAGTTCACGAACGGTTTCGCCTAAGTATGGGTTTTCGTATTGAACTTCGATTTCAGGAATCGAGGTATCGATACCCCAGTTGAGCGTGAAGCCACCACGGTTATCGGATGTGAAGACATCGAGGAAGCTTGCTGCGTCAAGTGTCGAACCACTAATACCACCGATCGAGAGATCGAATTCACCGACCATCATGTAGTCATAATAAATGGATGGGAAATCCTTCGGTGTTGGCGTAACTTCAACCTTGATGTTGTGCTCGAAACTTTGGAAGGCGAATTCGAAGGAATCCTGGATGAACTCACCAAAGAGTTGTTGCGCAACACTACCGCTGAAGATGTTCAAGTCAATGTTAATGACCGTTGGCTCACCTTGAGTACCAGGTTCATAGACGCCATCGGCAACGAGGTCATCGATCGCGGATTCAAAGTAAGCTTTCGCGAGGTCAGGGTTATATCCGAACGTATCCGTCGATAGTCCTGCATCAACGAGTGCTGACTCTTCCGTGTTACGGAATGGCGTACCAGAAGCCGGTTCAACGAGATATGCATCGGTGAAGAGATATTGTTGTGTTTGGCTCGTCTTCATGACTTCTTCGGCGAGACGTTCTCTGTCAATCGCGAAATACATGGCGCGCTTGAAGTCTTGGTTCGCAAGAATTGGTTCTGGTTCCCACGTACTGTCAGGGAATTGTTCGCGTTGTGCTTCTTCGGTTCCAAGACCATTGATCATGATCCGGAAAGTCGTTGAACCAGGAACACGCTTGATGAGCGGGCTGTTCTTGTATTGGTCATAACTTTCAGTTGGTACGGATGCTGCTTCGAGTTTTCCAGCTAAGAACTCTTGGAAACGGATTTCAGCATCTTCAATGATACGATAAGTCCAATGCGTAAAGAATGAACGATCGGGATCATGGAAGTTCGGGTTCTTACTGTAACGAACGATGCTGTCTGGTTCATAGTAATCGAGCTGATATTCACCATTGTAAGCAGTCGTTTCGGCAGAAGTACCATATTGTTCGCCAACGAGATCATAGAGATCCAAGTTGATTGGACCCATAACGAATGATCCGAGCCAGTAACGGACGTTCCATTCAGCCATTTCATTTACGAATTCGAACTCGAGCGTGTAGTCATCAACTGCACGGAGACCGACATCTTCCCACTCTGCAGTTTCATCAGTGAATTCACGAGCATTGACGATACGTTGTGAAGCAGTCAAGAAGTCACCGCCACCAGAAATCGCTCTAAACCAACCTTCAGTGAGGGCGATTCTATACGTTTCGATGAAGTCATGAGCATTGATATGTTCGTGCCCTTCAGGGAAACCAGACGTATCGGTATCCGGGTGATATGTCCATGTCAAATCGTCTCTTAGAGAAACGCGCCAAGTATTAGCAACTTCAATACCTGTTTCCGTCACTTCGGATTCGAGTGGTTGTGGGTAGTCGGAAGCCATTGAAGGCAGCAAGTCATAGCCGTCCATTGCTTCGTTGAAGTTGTAGTAATAAGGTGAATCCAAGAAAAGCGTAATAACATCGGAACTCGTAGCGTCGTCATAGATCCATTGTTGGAGAGTCGTTGGATTCTGACCGAGTGCCGAACGATACGTGTATTCACCTTCGTTACCGGGTTGATTGTCATCCATGATGACCGTTGAGTCATCCTCAGACATCGTCGCATATGATGTACCGAATCCCATAACAGGAATGTAGTCTTCAACTGGAAGTTGGAGACGGCTACTGTATAGATTGAATCCGGCGTTCGCGAATACAGGAATACCACCGTCCATCGTATTCAATAAGTATTTTTCTGCTGCTGCGAAGAATGTGTGACGTAGGTCAGCAGAAGCGAAACGATAGTTGTAGAAACCTGTTGGCATTGTCAACTCGATGCTAACTACAGTAAGAGTTCTAGCCTCTGTTGCAGTCTTGCCACCGCTGTTCGTGACCGTGTAAACGAGCGTGTAAGAGCCATCCTGAGTGAGGTCGTACTCACCAGTGACTTCGATCTCATCCGTAAGGTCACCATCTACTTCATCGGATGCTGTAACGCCTTCTAGAGGGTCGAATTCGCCTCCGACGAAGACTTCAACATCTTCGACACCCGATAGTACTGGGGGGTCGACTTCAGGATCGGTTGTGTCGTCTACGAGTTCACAAGCCGTAATCCCGAATACCATAAAGGCAACAGTTAAAAATAAAAATAACTTTTTCAAAATTGTATCTCCTCTCTTTTTTTTATTTGATTATTTCAAATAACCAAATCTATATATAAATTTCATATAAAAGTCACAAAGCCGTAACGTTTATATGAAAATTTATAGCCAGTGATTCCATACGTTCATTTTCTCTAAAGTTATTCATTCCAATCTAACTTAACTTTTAAGTGATTATATCACGATATTGGGAATTAGTAAAGACGGTAAAACCGTTTTCAAAGAGCCATTATGAACAATTTGGATTGCTCGTAACTCAATTATAACATAATTATCATCTTTTTCAAGATTCTAAGTCAAACTCGTCAACGTTTTTTCATGCCCGCTTCCCCTGTGCGGAAAGTATCGATCGAGCATAACGAGCGGATACGTATTCGATTGCGATCCCATAGAGTGCTCCGACAGCGAAACCGAGAAAATCGGCGTAACCGGTCGCGCTATAAAAAGCGAAGGAAACGATCAGTCCGACGATCGCGCCGCGAAGGATCATTTTCCACAAAACGGATTCATGCGGCAAGAGACCGATCACGAACCCCATGAGTAGACGATTATACCAGAATGCGAAGAGATAATCGACTGCGGGACTCATCCGAACGGATGCTCCGATAATACAAAAAACGCCGAGTACTGCGCCTGCTGCAAGCGCGATCATCCATCTTTTTCTCATGTTTTCTCCTCTCTAATCACATGATCGAATCATGCGATAATTTCGAGCGTATGCTTCAAATCGAATCTTTTGAGTTCGCGTGATAGCATCCACATGCTAAGTGTTCCGGCCAATAGATCGGAAACGGCAAATGTGATCCAAATGCCTTCAAGGTCAAAATACGTCGTCATCAGGATGGCAACAGGAATGAAGATCCAGAACTGTCTGGAGGTCGCGACAATGAGCGCTTTGATCGGAAAACCGAGAGCCTGATAGATCGCGCTCAGCATGATTTGAAAGCCCAAAGCGAGAAAACCGATCGCGATGATCCGAAAGGATCTGGCTCCATAGGCGATGAAAAAGGTGCTGTCGGCATCAGGATCACTGAAAACCATAAAGATTGTTCCCGCGAAAATCTGAATGAATAGAAACCCAAAAAAGAAATAGATGAACATGAGTTTGGTCGCGTACCGGATCGAACCGGTCAGTCGATCATAGTTTTTCGCGCCGTAACTGAATCCGGCAATCGGCTGCAAGCCCTGAACTAAACCGAACCCCGGCATGAAAACGAAGGCCATCGTTCGATTGATCACGCCGTAGATCGACGTATAGATCGCCGAATCGCCCGGTGCATAGTGTTTGATCAGATTGAGAATAACGATCGAGAGAATCGCCCCGATGGAACTTCGTATGAAACTGGGAAAACCGACCGACAAAATCTCTTTGGCGACACCGATGCGAACGGCAAGAAAATGCCTAAGATCGATCCTAAGCGACGACTTGGGCGATAAAGCGTGATAGAGCGCATAAGCAAAAGCCACGGTTTGTGACATAACGGTCGCGATCGCCGCGCCGCGTACGCCAAGTCCGAACCCGAAATCGAAAATGAATATCGGGTCTAAAACCATATTGAGACCGGCGCCGATGATCATCGTGTACATCGCGATACGCGGACGTCCTTCCGCCCGCGCCAAATTGTTCATGACAATCGTCAAGGAAAGAGGAAGGAGACCCAGCAAAATAACGCTCAAATAGTCCTTGGCATAGCCGATATTCGAGTCCGATGCGGCGAACAAAACGAGCAGATCATCGATGTAGATGAGTCCGACCACGGAAACGATTAAAGCGATGACGAGATCGATGGCGAGTGCCGTATTTACGGCATCCTTCATCGTTTCCGCGTCCTTTCGCCCAAACGCCCGGGAAAAAACGCTCGCACTACCAATTCCAATCATGATTCCGACCGCCATCACGATGATCTGAATCGGAAAAGCCAGTGCCAGTGCACCGATCGCGATCTGCCCGGCGCCCCTGGCGACGAAAAACGCATCGACGACATTGTAAAGCGCATTGACCATCATGCCGAGTGTCGCTGGAATGCTCAGTTTGATGAGAAGTTTCTTAATATTCATGTTGGCGAGCATATGGCTCCGGTTCTCAGCCAAGGCGTTCACTTCCGTTTCGTTTGATCGGATCGAATGAAAAAGACATGTGGCATTGAAAGCGAATCACGCTAACCATCGTCATCCGAAACGTTTTAAGGTCGTTTGTGATCGGATACGTTTCAGTCGAGAAAAAGTCGTGCCCGCAGCAAACTGACGATCGCGACTTGCAAAAAGAGAAACATTTGAAAAATCGGAGCAAGCGAAATCAGTTGGAAAACGACGATCACGATAAAAGACAACCCATCGAGTAGGATCAGTGCGAAAAGGAGTTTCCCATACGTGTCGTGAAACGCGCTTTCCGGTTCACGATCCTTTTGATCATACCATGCCCGAAAAAGAAACCCCAATAGAACGGTCGCGAATAATAGCGGATAAGCCGTGCGAAAAAGGATCCGTTCTTCTTCGACATCAAGCATATCGTAGAGATCGAGTGAAACAAACGATATCAGTACGAGTGGGGCAACGAAGAGCATGAGCCCCAACAAGACTCCAACGATTCTCTTTTTGGATCGATGCATCCTTTTTCACCTCTCAAACGTCGGTTAGCACTTCCGATTGCGCAATTTCATCTGCTCTTTGAAAAAATACATGCGATCATCCGCTCGTTTCATGAGATCACTCGGTTTACGGTCGATTTTGGGATCATAGACCGCCGACCCCGTGGATATATCGAAATGATAGGAAATCATGGCATTGAAATCCTCGATGCTCCGTTTAAAGGAAAAGAGTCGATGTTTGAAGAGCGATTCTTCGGAATCGAGGGCGATGCACGCGAATTCATCGCCACCGATGCGGTAGCATTCACCGAGGTCGCCGAAGGCTTTCTCGATCAGTCGATATCCTTGTTTGAGACATACGTCGCCGGCATGATGTCCGTGCGTATCATTAATCTTTTTGAGATCATCGAAATCAAAGAAAATCAGTCGCATATATTTGAGCGCGTGCTCTTTCGCAAAATACTCATCGAGTTTTTGTTCATAGGCCAGACGATTTCTCGCTCCCGTCAACGTATCCTGATATGCCAGCGTCTTATACATTTCGAGTTGATAGGTTTCCTTGAATCGCTTGATCATGAGTCTCGTATAGTCGATAAGCTGTAAAATCATGAAGATTACCGCACCAAGGAGAACGTAGAGCGAGGTGCGATTGAAGTCGCCCATGGCAAAATTGATGAGTTCAAGAATGCCAAAGAGCACAACGACCGAAAAAAATTGCATGAACCGTTTCGCTTCCTGATTTTTATCGCGAATAATCTCAATAGAAACCGTTACCAAAACGAGAAGGAGACCAAGGAAAATCATAATTTGCGTGATCCATACCGATTCAAAAAAATCAAACAGACCGGACACCTGAAAACCGAGAATGACGAAGAGATTGATGCCGAACAATAAGGTAAAAACCGTGTATGGCCACTTGCATCGTTTCATGACGAAATCACGAACGTAGTAGATCATCGGAATCGGAAATAGCGTAAGCATCATATAGGAAAGTGAACCGATAATGAATTGATTACCCGTCACAAATTGAATCATGCGCGATTCCGAGAGAACCCAAAGCGACAAGAGGATGGCGAACATACCGAGATGTCCCTTGCCTTTGGTATGGTCACGGTCAACCGCGACATGAAGGACGACAATGGTAAATCCGATAAAAAAGAGCACGGAAGCAACCGCAAGGCGGATGGAATAGGTCTTCCCGATCCACGCATTCAAACCGGCGTGATCGCCATAGATGACCGGATTAATGGTTCCTGACATCACCGGATAAGGCGACCGATAGGTAATGGTGAGCTCGCTTCCCGCAGAATCTTCTGGTATATCGACGATATGCCAAGAGCTCGCATAGGGAACCAGGCTCGGCCCCTCATCGAAATGTCTCGTATAGAGAAGACGTCCGTCGAGTCTAACGTCGATATCCTGCAAGGATGTCCTAAGTAAAATGCTTTGGGCTCGGTCAAATGCAGCATCGAGTGTCGTCTTAATCGTATAGAATTCATTTGTTTCGATATCCCGGTTTACGGGAAGTGGTGGCAACTCAATCGTTTCATCATCGTACACGAGGACCCAACCGTGATTAAAGTCGGATGTGCTGCTCATTGGCAATTTCAATGAGGATCCAGGCGTAAAATAGGCAATACCAAAAATGAACATGAATGTGATGAGTGTAAGAATGTAGGGCATATAAAATTTTTTGCGCATCACATCGGCCTCCGCTTGAATTCTAATCGAATCCATTTCTAAATCATGGTGTCATCGCACGAATCAATGATTGAGAGCCACGTCATCCGGTTCAAGCAACCAGCAAAAAAACGACGAAACCGATTTGATTATAGTTCATTTTACACGATTTGTAACGATAAATGAAGTCTTTATAATAAGTTTAGAAACCTTGTATATAAAAGTGCTTTCAATATGGCTTTGAATATGATAAAATGGCATTTGGGTAAGACGCCACATAAAATCTTCATTAAATCCTCTTGCAATCACGACACCACCCGTAAGCGAGCGAGGTGTGATCATGATGGAAAACATCGAACAGCTTTTTACCGTATCCTTCGCACTTGGAGCGTTCATGATCGCCATTGTCTATGGTTTTTATGCGTTTCAGACAAAACAAAAATCTTTCCGAAATTGGCATTTATACTGGTGCCTTTTGACTTTAGCCAACATTGGATTACTGCTTTCCCTTGCATACGGCCATACATTCGGCAATTACATCTATACGTATGCCGCAGCAATCGGTACGTATTTTTTCGTCTTGGGTTCGTATGCCTACATCGGTCGTAGCCCGCAAAAAGGTATTCATCTTTTTATGTCGGTTTTTCTTATCTTTCTTTTAACCCTAACCCTTTTCAAGAGCACGCTGTTATTCGTTCCTTTGGTCCTGCTCTTACTCGTAATCAGTTATTTTTCGATTGCCGGAATCGCTTTCATCCAGGAAAAATCGCGACAAAGAAAACTGTTCGGTATCGCCATTTTTCTGCTTGTCGTCAATCAGATCATCTATCTCTTGTCTTATGAAACCGCATCCTATGATGCGATCGGTTTTATCGTATTGGGTATGACCGGAACGATCATCGGATTCGGACCGATCGCGCTCTATCACTATGCGGCCTATAAAAAACAATCGGAAATCCAGAACCACCTCTATTTTCTTAGCTATCACGATAGCTTGACAAACCTCAAAAATCGAGCACACCTAGAAGAAGTATTGGATGCCTATGAAGCGAAAAAGACAGTACCCTTCACGATTATCATGATCGACCTCAATAATCTTAAAGAGGTCAATGACTCCTTGGGACATCACGTCGGCGACGAACTTCTGATCGAAACGGCGTCGCTCTTGAAGCATGTTTTCAACAACTTCGAACACATCGTCCGTCTTGGTGGAGATGAATTTCTCATCCTTTTGCCCCACATCGACGAAAAGGCCAGTGCAACCTATCGAGCCGACCTTAGACATGCTGTCTCGAGCTCGAACACACTTGCGATGTCGCTCTCGATTGCGATCGGTTCGGCAACGCGAACCGATTTCCAGACATCGTTGAGAGATATCATAAGGAATGCCGAAAGAAACATGTATGCCGACAAACAGGTTACGCGAAATCGACGTAACGAAATGAAATGATCGAACCGTGTCCTTGGACATGGTTTTTTTTATCGGATCTTGCTTCCCTCATTCGTGACGTCGAGCGTAATCTTGGTCTCGATGCGATCCTTGAGTTCTTGAACATGACTGATGATTCCCACGACTCGTCCGACTTTGTTTTGACTCAAAAGCGTTTCGATCGCCATATCGAGGGATTCCTGATCGAGTGTTCCGAATCCCTCATCGATGAACATCGTCTCAAGACTGATTCCTCCCGCATTTCGTTCCACGATTTCCGCCAAACCGAGTGCCAAAGCCAGAGCAGCTTTGAACGACTCACCCCCGGAAAGCGTCGAAACGTCGCGCGTCTTTGACGTATAGGCGTCATGGATGATGAGGTCGAGCCCCTGTTTTCCAGAACCTTTCATGCGCTCCGACTTTCGAAAGAGCGTGTAGCGTTCACTCGTCATATTCGCGAGTCGCCGATTGGCAACAACGAGAATCTCGTTGAAAAAGTAGGCGAGCACATAGCGTTCGAAAGAAATCTTGTTTCCGCGCATCCCGCGGGCGATATCCGCCACGATTTGCGCTTTTTCGTAGGCTTTTCGGGCTTTTTCGGAGGAACGATACGTTTTTGCGATCATGTTTTCGAGTTCAACATTTCTCGAATACCGGATGTCGAGTTGGCGAATGTCTTCCTGCAGCAAAACACGTTTCTCTTCGTAATCGTTTAAGTCTTTTTTCATTAGATGCGTATCGTGTTTTTCTTGATCTATGATTTCCTTTTCGATGACTTCGAGCCACTTCCTATTTTGCAGTAGTTCCTCGTCATGGGATTTCACTCGTTTTTTCATCGTATCGATGTCATGTTCCATTTCAAGCGTCCGATCGAGTTCTTCCGCAGAGGAGAAGTGCGCATCGAGTTCGTTTTGATAGACCCGTTTCGCCTTCTCATGCTTCGCTTCGCTTTCAGCGATGTCTTTTTCGATCTCGACAAGCACGCTTTGTTCGTGCCGCAACTTTTGTTCGTTGGTTCGATAGGATTCGCGGATGGAAGCGATGCGTTCCATATTTTGCTTTCTCGCTTGCTCGAGCGCATCACGCGTTTTCCTAAGTTCGTCGAGCTCCCGCTTTTCATCACCAAGTTCCCGCTTTAGACGAACTAGATCGTAGGTGATTCGGTTCATTTCGCCACTCAGTCGATCGATTGTCCGCTGAGCTTCCGTCTTACGCTTTGAAATCAACGCTTTGCGCTTCTCGCAATCGCTTTGTTCCTGTCGCAATCGTTTGAGATCTTCCTTTGTCGCATCGATCTCTTTTTGTTTCCTGTATGCTGCTCGGAGTTCATCCTTTTGCATCGTCAACGCTTCAGCGATTTTCGTCTTGTCCATCGAAGACGCATATCCCTGCTCCTTTAACGTCTGCTGGAGTTTCTCATACGTATCCTCGCGTTTTTCTTTTAAACGTTCGATTCGACTCTCGGTCTGACGGTATTTGGCGAGTTCTTCTTCATAGATCCTTTTGTTCGCTTCGTGTTCTTGATGCGAGATCGTTTCATCCGTCGCTTCGGCTTTGTTCGGGTGATGGATTGAGCCGCATACCGGACATGGTTCCCCCTCTTCGAGTGATTCGGCCAGAAGCGTAGCTTGTCCACTTAAGTAACGACGCGTCTGTTTTCGAAACGCTTTTTCTTTTTCAATAAAGATATGATGTTCACGTTCGAAGCGGACCTTTTCTTGTTTTAAAACCTCATCCTGTTGCTCGAGTCCGATATATAGGTCGAAGAGTAACTCGTCGGCATATATGCGTCTTTCTTTCGCCTGAATGTCCTGCATCAGCTCGATCGCCTTACTGACGAGATCCTCGTGATTACGGATCGTCACGTTTAAGTCCTTGATTTTTTCTTCATCTTTTTCGAGTTCGGCCTGTTCTTGTTGCAAAACGTCTTGTTCCGCTTTGACCTTTTCTTCGTAGGCCTGAACGTCCTGTTTCTTTTCCAAATAGGACTTGAGTCTTTCAATCGTCTGGTCGAGTCGGTCTTGTTTCGCTTTGTCGGTTTCGACAATACCTTCGATCGCGGGAATGCGATCATAATCCTTTTTGAGTTCGACGACTTTCTCTTTCAGTTCGAACAAGACGTCTTTCGTCTTTTGCGCTCTTTTGACATAGCGATCCGTGTTCTCTTCGATTTCCAAAACGCGTTCTTGCAATGGTCTGATCTGAAGTGCCCGTTCATAACGATCGATTTTTTTTCGAAACGCGTCGATCGTCGTTTTCTCGCTCTCAAGTTCTTGACGTCTTTGGTTCGCTTCCTGTTTCTGATCGAGTCGGTCATTGTTATGCTCGACGACGCGTATGCGCTCCTTTTTTTTCTCGATTGTTTCCTGGATCATGCGCTCTTCGGACCTTTTTTGCTGCAAGGATGCACCGAGTATCCTGTTGATCGATCCGAGTTCTTCCAAGACCGCTTCGACGTGGACGTATTCGCTTGCGAGAATCCGTTTTAATTCTTTGTCCTGATCGGTTTGCACGATTTGTCCATAGTAACTCTCGAGTCGTGTCTGGTCGTCGGTAAATGTCTTTTTCATGGCATCCGCCTGGTCTTTTAGACGTTCCTGAAAGCGTTCGAAGAAATCGGTATCAAAAATACGGCGAAAAATCTTGGTTCGTTCGTCGCTCGAGGCGAGCAAAAGCGCCTGAAACTCTCCTTGTGGCAGCATGACGATCTGTCGAAACTGATCGAAACTGATACCGAGTATCTCTAGGACGCGATCATTGACATCGCCGACGCGTGTCAGAACGTCGGTCGGATTAGAAATCGAAAAGAGTTTAGCCTGGTGTGGCATCGTAATAAGGTCCGTTTTCCGTTTGCTCGGTCTCTCCTGTTTGGGATAACGGATGATTTCATACGTTTTATCGTGAACGGTGAACACCAGTTTTACGTATGTTCTCGTCTCGATCGACGCGAAATCGCTCCGCATGTTTTCCGGATCCGAGCGATTCGCTCCACTGGCTTTTCCATACAAAGCAAAGCTGATGGCATCAAAGATCGTCGTTTTACCCGCACCCGTAGGGCCGGAAATCAAAAAGATCTGTTTCTTGTTGATCGCTTCGAAATCAATCGCTTCGACATCCTTGAAGGGACCAAAAGCGGACATCTCCAAATATTTGATCTTCACGATTCGCCCTCCTCTTTGATTAATGTTTCAACCGTTTTCTGAATCAGGGTACAATCCTTTTCGTCGAGCTCGTATTCCGCTGTCTTACAAGAAAAATCTTCGAACATGTTTAAGACGAGCTCCGGAAAACGGTTTTTTTTGTTCTGGTGCAGTTGTTTCGCCAGACTTTCGCTCATGAGCGATTGTTCGATCGCAAACACCCTTGGATAGGCATACTTGAACTCCATGATCAACGGGAAAACCTCTTTGAGTTTCGGCACCGGTTCCAAGATCTCTTTGTCATCTTCGAGGATAATCTTGATATAGTCGTCTTTATGGGCCCGAATCCGGTTTTTGTCCTTGATGATGTTATCGAAGTAATCCTGGATAACCACGAGATCACGACGTGATTTGAGGGGCAGCAGTTGATATGTCATGTCACGCTTAGCTTTGAACTCGAGCAGGATGGTACTCTTTTTATGATTGGCTTCGGAAAAAGAATATTTCATGATGGATCCGGTGTAGCGGTTGTTGGGATCGCCGATTTTCTGGGGTTTGTGCATATGTCCCAGAGCGACAAAGTCAAAATCTTCAAAGAGGTCACAATCGACATATTCCATACCTCCTAAGGCAAGCAATTTTTCGGAATCGGAGGTCTCCGGCATCACGGTATTAGCAACGACATAGGCATGTGTCACGAGGATATTTCGTGCGTTCGGGTCGATCGTTTCTCGTTCGAGCATCCGTTGATATGCCATATGATAGGAATCGATCGTTTCATCCGCTAGAATCGCTTTGACTTCCTGATAAGGCATGAAGGGGATGAGATGAACATGGATGGGTCCGAAAGCGTCATGAAGCGTTACCTTTTCGATCGATTTCTCATACTTTGAAGCGATGTAATATCCGCTTTCGGCCAACAGACTGTTTCCAAAAGATAGCCGTTCCTGACTGTCATGATTTCCCGCGATGGCGATGATCTTGATTTTTTCTTTGTGGACCATGTCGGTAACGAACGCATCGAAAACGACGATCGCTTCTTTCGGAGGAATCGCTCGGTCATAAATATCTCCTGTTATGATCACGACGTCGACCTCGTGTTCGATCGCTTGTCGCTTGATATCTTCAACGACCTCTTTTTGTTGTTCAAGCAAAGAATAGTTATTGATGATCTTCCCGAGGTGCCAGTCACCGGTAAAAAGTATTCGCATGCCTCATGCCTCCTTTTACATGTCCTTTTATCAAAGAATTCGAACCATCGATCCCCTGAATACGGGTAAAAATCCTATAAAATACTTGATCGGTTTGTCGGTTCGACATGTCCTTTTCATTATATCATGCTTACAATCACGAACGACAACGAATATCATGTTCCCTCACACTAAAAAGATACCGCTCGACACGAATGCCGAGCGATAGTTCCCGTTATATAAATAATCCCCTGTCTTCTGTTTCGATCACTTGACACTGTTTCATGATTCATAGATCATGCATCCGTGTCTTCCTCTTCTTCTTCCTCTTCTTCGTCTTCTTCTTCTTCCTCTTCTTCGTCTTCTTCTTCGTCTTCTTCTTCCTCTTCTTCGTCTTCATCATCTTCGTCGTCGTCGTCATCTTCGTCTTCGTCGTCGTCGAAGTCTCTATCACTCCGCTTCTCATAGGCTTCATCATCATCGGGATCAACGAATAATTGATAATAGGTTTCACCGGTTACGTCATCGATCATTACGGTAACGACGATTTCACCCTGTTGTTGTTCACCAGCAATTTCCACATCGAATTCGATTTTCAATATATTCTGTCCATCGACGTTTTCGAACGAGAATTCATATTTGCCGGTACTTTCACCATCGAGAAATTCGAGTTCAACGGATGTTTCATCGTCATCGAATTCAATCTCAACTTTCGTTTCGCTCACCGTTTCACCGTTTCGAACAACGATGATCTCGAATTCGGTTTCTTCGGATTCGACTTCATACTTCGATTCGACATAATTGTCATCGTCAAGTTTCGCAATGAACTCAATTTCCTCTTCGCCGTCTTCGACTTCACGCTTACCCATAAGCGCGTATTCCAAGTTCTCGACAAGCATGATGCCTTCCAGGGAAAACTCGGATTCATCGTCATCTTCATCAACGAGTACCATGTTGTAATAGATGACATGTTTTTCCGTCTCACCCAACAATCCGCGGACTTCAAAACGCATCATTGAATCGAAACCTTCGCGATCGGCGGCTTCCACGATTACCGCGAGGCCTTCATTTGAACCCAAATAAGCCTCAACGAGTTTGATATACGGTTCAATCGTCGCGGTAAGAAAATCTTCTTCGTCGGTTTCTTCTTCGGTTTCCGATAACAGACGAATCTCATTCGCTTCGGACAACAACTGTTCCTCACTTCCCGTCATCAGGCTTGCTGCTGCAAGTGCCTGAAACGATAGGATCTCTTCGTTACTGTCAAACGAAGCCGAAGTTGTTTCATTACTGTTTGTTGCTGTACAAGCTGTCAATACCGTGAGTAGTGCGATAAGGGCAATTCCGATCAAGCGTTTCATGTTTTTTTCCTCTTTTCTTTGGTTGTACCATGCAAACGGTTGATCGCACGTATTTATTGGCAAAAAATAAAAAAAAGAGCTTTCTGGAAAAATCCTTTTTGGTTTTGGCACGATCATGACTTCAGGGTGTGTCCTGGAATGAGGGGTTTGCAAAAAAAAAAAAAACAAATCAAAAAAACATCCCTTAAAAAATATATCCTTTACGAACGACTGATTACCAGAAGAAAGCGGCTTAACAAGTATCTCGATCGCTTTAAAAGTTGGTTTCGTCGAACCAAGAAGCATCTTTCCGTTTCTCGTCTTGTCCGCACCGTTTTGGCCAAGATCACCAAAGATCGATTGCGTTCACGACGGCAAGACCGTGATCGTTCTTGACGCGTTTTTTTTCGTCTTAAGAGCGAGCATCAGCTTTTCTCTTAGTCGATAGAAACAAAATGAGGTCGAAAAAATTGACGAAAAGGATGACTAGGATCCCTGAAACCCTTGAATCGAAGGGTCACCGCTCAATCGGTTTCCATCCGGTAAGGGCATCGATTGCCAGGCATACATGAAGCAAAAAAGCGGTATGGAATGACTGAATTTTCGCATGTCTTCGATCTTTAAATCTTTTCGTTTTCCCTAATACGATACGAACGCTGAATTCGATTGACGAGATCATCGATCGACTTTTCACGTTTCTTCGACCAACTGATCGCCGTCTGGGAAGAGACGATTCCCCCCCGTTTTTCGACCATCCGACGCATCAAATGAAGTGCTTGTTTCGCACCCAGTTTCGCAAATGGGAAAAACTGCGTGACGAATAGATCGATTCTCGTGCCTTTGAAATCGTCAATGCCTTTTAGATACACGCGCATGATGCGTGCCAGTGAAAACCCGTGAACCGGGGCGGCGATGACGAGTCTGTCGTATCCTTCGACACGCGGTGGATCGATCAGTTCAACCAAGTCCTGATCGGGACTGTCCGATCGTGCTTTAATCGAAAAAAGATCGGCATCGACCTCGCGATGCATGCGTTCACAAACCTCTTTGGTGTGTCCGGTCTTCGAATAATAGATGATCGCCGTTTTCATGTAATCCATCCTTTCATTCCTGATCCAAAGGAATGCGTTTTACCGTTCACAGACAGCGATGACGGGTAGATGAAAGTCCGTCGCTTGATTCGGTTCTTTCGTTCATGCCATTATTAACGTATCATAGAATACGTGAATTTGCAATATGATTTCCCGTCTTCAAATGTAAAAAAAAGACCGCACTGGAAAAATCCTGTGCGGCCCTGATCCTTTAAGCCTGAATCGTTAGGCGATTCGTGTCGCGGAAATATGAGCTGGATCGAGAATGACGAGCTGAATATAACCGAAACTGCCTACTGCTGTCGGCAGACAACTACCCACAAAGAAATAGATATGGCTGTCTTCCGTATAGACGTTGGCATCGGTGGTCGTGCCCGCGTAATTCTCTTCATCGATGCCGAGCATGGTTTCCCACCAATTGTCACCGAGATGCGGTTCATTGGCATCGAACTTGAAGGAGAAGCGTTGGTCGCGATCGGCCCATGTCACTGGATTGTTGTAATCACCAAACTCGGCGTTGTCATAGGATACGCGCATGTTGACAGAGGAACTATAGGTCGAACTCGATGCACCAAGACTGAAAGCACCTTCGAGACGGTAGAGTTGGCCGTATTGCAGGTTTTCCGCTGCCGCTTCGAGTTCCTCATCGTTTTGAATGACAACTGCGTCTTCCAAGTCGAACGAATAGGCTTGTTCCGTAGCGAGCACGGTCATGTTCGCCGTCAACGCATCCGTGATCGTAAGCGTATGGCGTCCAGCGAATCCGGTATCGGTTGATACCGTGTAGGTTGCCTTAAACTCGTGTTCATAAGGCGTTCCATCAATCCTCTAGGTCGTGGTCAAAACAACGACGAGTTCGAGGATTTTTGGTAATTCAAGATCATCTTAAGCGATCGTTTCCAGAACCATCGCTTTCACTTCGCGGGCTATGATATCCATTCTTTCTTTCCGGCCATTTTCTTATGATTTAGCGTTTTTAGGCACAGGAATAGTCATCCCAAAGAGGCTTGCCCACATTCTTTTTTACCATATCTTTACCCATTTTACAATGCCCTAAATCAGGCAAAAAGCCGTTTATAAGCGTATTGTATCTATTTTGATCGCTACGTTTATACCGATCGTGCTCATCGATTTTTCCATCTGTTCAACCGAACCCGTCGTTAGGATTTCGACGCGAGGAGGACCGCTGTTTTCCGAAGGAATTTTTTGCAATTTCCGCGCGATCATACGGTCGCCAAGCACGAGAGTGGCATTCTTGAAGACCGATCCGATTTCTTGTTTCAGCCAGCCGAAAT
>CAYUIK010000015.1:0-6408 GCA_964444805.1 uncultured Acholeplasmataceae bacterium
TGGAAGTTTTGGCTCAGGTGCCGATTTTCACAGCTGGTTTTTCCGTTGTCGTCGTCGAAGTGTTCAACCAGGAAAACGAATAATATTCCAACAAAAAAACCTCGGGTTTCGAGGTTTTTTTTATTAGTCCTCGTCGAGAACGGTGACGAGACGCGTGACGAACGTTTCGTTATGATCGGCATCGGTGACATGATAGGTAATGGCGTAAGTGCCGGGGGTACTCGGATCGACCGTATTTGTTACCGTGATCGTGACATCGGTTCGTGCGACGTCGATGCCGGCATCGACGTGTTTTTCACCGACCGTGATCGTGTCGACTCCGGGAACAAGGGTTGCACGCAGCGGGCCTGCTTCGATGATCTTGACGATCCGCTTGCACGTGTAATCCTTACCTTGTTCGAAAAGATGGTAGTTGATCTCGTATTCACCGATTTGGGACGTGTCGACGGTATCGTTGACGACGTCCAGGGGTAACCTTGAATCCTCAGTGACGAGATAACACCCCTCGTCGACGTGTTTTTGACCGACTTCGATGATATCTTTTCCGGGAACGAGTTCGATCGTCGCATCGTCGCTTTCCGTACAGCCGGTAAGCGCCAGCAACAAGATAAGAAGCATAAGTAATTTTTTCATGGTGTCCTCCGATCGAATGGCATGTGTGCGACGTCGATGTCGCCTTGGTCGTAGAAGAATACGTACGTGACGTGCTCATGGGTCGTGCCCCTGTGTTCGACTCGGTAGGTGATCGGGTATGTTCCGGCACGATCTCGATCGACCAAGGTCGTATCGGCTGCGACTTCATGTCCGTTGAACGTACAGGTCGGAACGTCATATGGCTGTCCCACAAGATATGTCGATTTGACGATCTCGCATTGGAAAGACGGCTCGTAATCCTCGATGACGTGGATGACGCGTCGGATCGTTTTACTGTTTCCGGAACTGTCGATTGCTGTGTAGGTGATCACGTGGTTTCCGGCCGTCATCGTGTCGATGTTCCCGTCGATTTCGATCGTGACGTTCGCGTCGTAGTTGTCGCTGGCTTCGATGCCGCGATCGACGTGTTGGGCACCGATACCGATCGTGTCGATCCCGGGTTTGAGGAAAACAAGAGGGGGTTCACGATCGACGACGTCGATCGTGCGTTCGAGCGAATGAATCGTTTCACCATCGGAAATCAAGGAGTAGGTGATTTGGTAAGTGCCGATGACAGCTGTGTCGAGGTCGCCTTCGACTTCGACCGTCAAGTCCATGTCCTCCCCGCGATTGATCGATGTCCCGGGGTCTTCAAAGGCATCAAAGACGTCGATTTCAAGCCGTTGTTCACCGATCAGTTCGAGTTCGGGAGGACCGTTGTCGATTATCATTTCGGCAGCGAACCCATAGTAATCGTCGTTCTTTTCGTCGGATTGAAAATTCAAGACGAGCTCGTCACCCGTATAGGCGATGACCATGCCTCGAAGTGCGGTGGAACTGAAAAAAGTCGTGCGATTACCGTCATTGATGTAGAGGAAATCGGAGCCGGACTCGAATCGAGATTCCATTGCGAAATGAACCTGAAATTCAGTCTGTTCGGCAAAGGAGATGAACCAGGAGATGTTTTGGTTGTTGCCGTAGGGGTTGTGCGCGGTTTCGATCGTATCCGTGAAGGTGAATGATTCTTCGATGACGAAGAGCTCTCCGTCTTCCATGATGGCGGCTTTTACGGTATGGTGTTTAGCGTCGATCGCAAGCGTGCCACCCGAATAGACATCCGATTCTGTTGTCGGTGTTGAACCGTCTAGCGTGTAGTAGATGGTCCTGTCATCGTCGACTCCGGAAACAATGACTTCGTAGGAAAGATCCGGATGGTCGATGAGGATGATCTCGCTATCCGGATGCAAGCTGATGTCCGAAACGAGGTCAATCGAAAAGGTCTCCGTATCCGATAACGGATTGAAATCGACATCGAACTGGATCGCTCCGTCTGGCAATACGGTGATGTTATCGATCCTGAGCTCGATTTGGCTTCCGTCACTGTGAAACATGGGAATAGACGTACCGACGCCGATCGCCTGATAAGGATTGTATTGTGAGAGCGCCGCCTGGTAGATATGACCGTCAATATATTCTTCTAGATAAAGAGGAAACGTATCATTGTCGAGCCCCGGTCGAAAGATAAAAACTTCATCGACGGCTTCGTTGAATTCATTGTAATAGCCATCGACGTTGCCTTCGCCGATATGATCGAAGTCGACCCGATATGCGATCAGGCCACTGCTGGGAAGCGTCGACTCATAGGAACCTGAGTTCACGCGGTATTCGAGATAGACGTATTCGTTGGAATACCCGGTATCGATGCGGTAGAGGTGATCCGGCCCATTCATGATCGGTTCGAGCGTGTACGTGCCGCTTTCGCTAATCTCATCGACGCCTTCGATCCAGTTGCCATAGACTTCTCGCATGTAACCGAGCATGTGCGAGGGCGTTCGATTCGTCTGTTCCATGAGATCCCATGGTCCGACTGTCTGAATCCAGCGATCGTCATAATAATGATAGAGATCCGGGGCGCTCAAAAGGTGAAACATCTCGTGCGCGATCACACCGATATGCATGGGACGACTCGGACTGTCATAATGGTCAAGAAGACTGAAAATGTAGTCGTAAGCGCGTATATCATTGATTTTCGGCGCATTTTTCCCTGTCAGGGTATAGAGTTCCCAGCGATGAGGCCAGAGCAACTCGTTCCAACCGTCGGCGCTTCCGCTGATGAGAAACGTCAAACTGTCGATCATACCGTCATCGTTTCGGTCGAGGTCAATCGAGGGATCGATAAGCCCTTGCTCGTCAATGTATTCCACGACTCTCTTGATCAAGGCGTGTTCTCTCGCTGCGCGTTCGTTTTGATTTTTATAGCCATCGGGGTTGTCTGCATGATGGGGTTGGTAGTAACTCCGTTCATAGGAGTCGGTATAAAAAATGAGTTCACCGTTATCTTCGAAAAAGAGTGAGGTAATCTCGAGTTGACCATAGGAAACTTCGAGGTAGTAATTCTTGAGACTGATGTCATCTGTCGCATTAAAAAAGTGATCGTATTGTTCATAAGAGTAAGGCGGCTCGTAATCGGCTTCGTCACTGAAGCGAATCATGATGACGACGTTGTAAAAAGCGTCGAGGTCATGGACCATGACGGAATCCTCATGGATCCGGAGTTCCTCTTTTGAATCCGCATGAACGGATATTTCGGTGATCAGGACCATGAGACAAAGCAGGATGATGAGTGTTTTAATTTTCTCCATGTAAAACACCTCCAATAAGAAAATTATAGCATGGAAGAACCGATAAATCAAAATGGTAACAGAGTCAATCGAAAAATGACTTTCAAAATGAAAGCGATTCGGATATAATTGAATCATAGTCATCATGTGAGGAGGATTCGATGAAGCGTTGTCCTTATTGCGGGAAAGAGAACAGGAATGAGAATACGACCTGTTACAGTTGTGGTGAGAATCTTGATGATTTTACGTTTGGTACGGAAGAAGAAACGGTCGAAGCCGAACCGGTCGAAGCCGAACCGGTCGGGAAACGGAAGAACTCAGCGATTCGGTGTCCCGCCTGCGGATCATCGGATGTTCATTTCGTGACGATCGAGTCGGGATCGGATTTCAGTAATGAGCACGCCTGTTGTGGGTTTTTGTTGTTCGGTCCGCTCGGAATTCTTTGTGGGCTGTCAGGGGATAGAAACCGTAAAACCGTGCGTAAATGTTTGCATTGTGGACATGAGTTTTGAAGAACATGACGGATAAGGACTTTCTACGGTGGAAAAAATGGATGGCGCTCGGAAAAGCCTGCGGCTGTCATCAGATGGCAGAGCGTTCCTTTTTTTACAAGGGCCGCCAGTTTCCGCTTTGTGCGAGGTGTACGGGGCTTGTGATCGGCGAGTTTCTGCTTGCTCCGATATTATGGGTTTTCGGATTCGATCACGTTCTAATCAGTATGTTGCTCATCGTTCCGCTCGCCATCGACGGATCGCTTCAGTATTTCGGATTCATGGCGTCGAATAATGGAAGAAGACTTTCAACCGGTCTTCTGGCGGGTGTTGGGATCGCGACTTTGGCTTTTGTAGCAATCCGAAAAGGGATATCGCTTTTATGAGTGAAATGCTTACGAATGAGTGAAGAATCGGTGTTGCCTGTGCTTCCAGGGACCGAAATGAAGCGCTTTTAGGTATAATAGGTCTGGATATGCTTAAAAATGGAGGAATGTCTCATGAAGATCGCCAAAGGATTGGCTTGGCTCGGTGTCATCGCTATGACCGTCGCACTGGTAAACGGATTTGTTGCGGGTAGTTTTTTTGAAGACGGAAAAGAACTGATGAATAATCCTTGGGGAATCGTTTCACTCGTCGATCTTTACGTCGGATTCATGTTGTTTTCGCTCTGGATCATCCATCGCGAGAAGAGACTTTCCAGCAAGATTTTTTGGGTCGTTCTGATGATGGTTCTCGGGTTTTTTACAGGGGCACTCTATGTTCTTCTCGCCCTTTACCGAAGCGATCATGATTGGTCCATCTTCTATCACGGGCAGGCATAGGGATGGCGACATCAAAACGGCAGGAGATCATCGAAGAACTGCGTTCTGTCATCAAAGGCAAGACCCTCGATGCACTCATACCCCCACTCGCCTTCGTCATTCTCAATCGTATCGACCTTTTGGTCGCGATTTTTAGTGCGATCGGTCTTTCGCTTGTGTTCGTTCTGATTCGATTGATTCAGAAAAAGACGATGACCTATGCGCTCTACGGTTTGGGTGGTGTTCTGATCGCGTCCGCTTTGGCCTATTTCGCTGAAAGTGCTACAAACTATTTTCTACCACAGGTTCTATCGAGTGCGCTGTTCTTTCTCATAGCTTTTTTATCCATCCTCTTTAATCGGCCGATCGCGGCTTACTTGAGCCATCTGACGCGTGGTTGGCCGATCTCTTGGTATCGCCGAAAGGACGTTCTTCCCGCGTATCGGGAAGTTACCTATGTCTGGACGATGCTTCTATTCATCCGAATGGTCGTGCAGATCGCGCTCTTCATCGAAGACGACGTGATGCGCTTGTTTTGGGTTAATGCCTTGACGGGCTTGCCAACGACGATCATCGTTCTTGTTCTCAGTTACGTTTACGGCATTTGGCGCCTTTCAGCTCTTAAAGGTCCGAGTGTCGAAGAACACGAAACGGTAGCGCTGCCGCCCTATGTCGGACAAAAACGGGGATTTTGAGGTCGAACATGAAAAGAAACTGGCTGGATATACGCAAAGGATTCATCTTGTGGTTATTGAAACCGTTCGTCTATATTTGGATGAGATTCGACCAGAAGCGCTACGTAAAACGTGATGAAAACGTTGATTTCAAACGCAAGGAACCATTCGTATTGCTCGCCAATCATACGTTTTTATTCGATATCATACACGTGCCACTGCGTTTTCGACGTGTTCCCTATATTGTCGGTTCGCAGACGCTTTTTACGAAACAGCCGACGAAGTTTCTCGTAACGAAGATCGCTCGAGTTATCCCGAAATCGAAAGGGAAAAGCGATGTCATGACGGCCAAAGGACTCATACGAGCTGTCCGTTCCGGTTATCCTGTGCTGATCTTTCCCGAGGGTGATACGACCTTTTACGGAAAAACCAATCCGATCGAGACGTCGACCTACAAGTTGGTCAAGACGCTCGGCGTCGATGTCTTGACGTGTCGGGTCAAAGGCGGATATCTCTCGAAACCGCGATGGGCGACCGGGAAAAGGAAAAGACGTGCGATCGAACTCGATTACAACATGGCGATCAGCAAAGACGAGCTCGTTCGTCTTTCCCTCGAAGAGGTCGCCGCGCGCATAAAAAACAATCTGACCCATGACGATTACGCCTATCAAAAGGTGGTCATGCGTCCTCATCCCGGGCGAAAACTCGCCGAAGGCATTGAAAACGTCGTATACGTCTGTCCGCATTGTGAAGCGATCAATTCCATCGTTTCTAAAGGCAATACCTTTCACTGCGAAGCATGCGGAAAAGAAGGAAAAATCGATCGATACGGATTTATTCAAAATTTTGTCTATACCAACCTGGTCGATTGGGATGACTTTCAAAGGTCGCGCAAGGATCGACTCGATCGTTCGTCCTTTAGAACGACAGGAACGCTCTATGACATGCGTGTCGAAGATCAAAACCAGCATTTGATTGGTCCGATTTCGATTCGTTATGCGGATCATGTCCTGTATATACGGGGCAGCATCGAACTCGATATTCCGATTGAAGATCTTTCGAACGCAACCATCACGCTCAGGAGAGATTTCGGGTTCAACTATCAAGGGCGCATGCTCCTGATCAAAGTCGACCGATACGGAGCATCACTTCTTAGGGTCGTTCAAACCAAGTACTAAAGGGACCG
>CAYUIK010000016.1:0-9420 GCA_964444805.1 uncultured Acholeplasmataceae bacterium
TTTTTTGTAAAGGCTTTCATGAACTTTATCGTTGAAATGAATTAGAAACTGTGATATCGTAAGTGTATCTTTATTAACTTGGGCATGAGGTATAAGCCATGCGAATCAACTATTTGAGACAAGCTCATCATCATAAGAACTAGGCACTGTATCGGGAAACACATATGATACAGGCCACTTTTGACATGGTGAGCTTGTATCGATCTAGGGACTAGGTGGATGCACCTGGTCCTTTTTTTCTATCCTAATTGGAGGTAAAAAACATGCAGTCGATCAAAGAAGAATTGACATGGATTAGCAGAAGAAATGGGATTTTGCGTGACTTCGAAGTACGCGCGGAACAACGAGGATTCATCAAGGTCGAAAGTGACGCTTTCGAACCCTATTCGTCCTTCTATGAAAAAAACAAGCGCTTTTCCATCGACCGTTTCGTGAAAGTCAATGACTTGAATGGTGAAATATTTCTGCTAAAACCGGATATTACGACGAATCTCATCAAACAGGTCATGATGCGCATGGATCAAGGCGATACGCTCGATCTCTACTATCTCGATTTTGTCTACACGTATGATCGCTTCGGCAAGATCAAAGGCAAGAGACAGTTTGGCGTCGAAGTCATCGGCAGAAAGGACGTCCATGCCGATGTCGGCATGGTCGAATTCATGGTGGAAATCCTCTCAAACCATGGGCTCGATTACGTCATCGAAATCGGTGATCAGCGATTTTTGACGCTTCTCTTCGAATCCTTGAAACTCGATCAAAAGAGAAAGAAAGACGTGAAAGTCGCACTCATGAAAAAGAATCGAGCCGATATTGATGAACTGCTCGCGGGAACAAAGAAAGACGGATATCGTGACGTTCTGGATCTGGTTTTAGCGGATCCACGTGATCTCAAGTCGATTCGACATGCGATTTTGGCTTGTCAGGACCATGACGATCTACGCGAATCGATCGATCGCCTGATCGAAATCGAAGGCGCCTTCGATGATCCCAAGATCGTCTTCGATCTCTCGTTGGTCAACGCCTATGACTATTACAATGGTCCGATCTACAAGGCCTATATCGAAGGCGTCCATCAGGACATCGCGCGCGGTGGACGTTACGACACGCTCACAAAAACGTATGGCGACATGACCCCTGCTCTCGGGTTCAGTCTCGATGTCGACGTATTAATCAAGGAGGTTTTAAAACGTGAAAAAAGGACTTGATGTCGCCCTGCCAAAAGGAAGGCTCGCCGCGGAAGCGCTCGATCTCATGCGGCGATCGGGATACGTGATCGACGCGATCGAGGATAGCCGGCAACTCATCGTTTCGGATGCCACAAACGGATTTCGCTTCATGTTCGTCAAACCGAGTGACGTGGTCACCTATGTCGCGCGTGGGGTCGCCGATGTCGGGATCGTCGGTATGGATATGGTGATCGAAGCGGATGAAAAACTCTATGAGCTCATGCGGCTGAACATCGGCCTGTGTCGCATGGTCGTTGCCGGGATTGACAAAAAGGACTATGACCAAAAAAACGAGATGATCGTTGCGACAAAATATCCGCGGATCGCCCAACACTATTTCGCAAAAAACAACAAGAACGTATCCTTGATCAAACTGAACGGCAGCGTTGAACTCGGGCCACTCGTTGGCTTGAGCGACGTCATCCTTGATCTCTATGAGACCGGACGAACGCTGCAAGCCAATGGTTTAAGTGTCTTCGATGATGTCATGGAAATAGAGAGTATACTCGTTTCGAACAGAGCGAGTTACCGGATGAAATACGATTCGGTGCGATCGCTTATGACCATGCTTGAAAAAGGAGTGAAAGGGAAATGAGAATCAAAACGATTAAAGCCCGGGACTATAAGAATGATGACGAGGTAGAAATTCGCGAAGAAAAGGAAATCCGCGAAAAGGTCATCGCGATCATCGATGCGGTTAAAAAACAAAAGGATACCGCGCTTCGAGAACTTACCATGCGTTTCGATGGCGTGCACATATCCGATTTCGCAGTCGACCAGCAAGCGATCGATGAGGCGTATGAAACGATCGATCCCAAGCTGCGAGCCGACCTCATCCGTGCCCATGAAAACATTAAGGCGTATCATGAAAAACAAAGGCCGAAGGATTTCCATTTTGACGTTGAACCGAATTGCTCGATCGGTCAGAGGACGCGACCGATCGACCGCGTGGGTCTCTATGTTCCGGGCGGGACAGCACAGTATCCTTCAACCGTTCTTATGAACGCCGTTCCGGCGAAAATCGCGGGTGTCAAAGAAATCATCATGATCTCACCACCCGATCGAACGGGAAAGATCGGGAAAACGGTTCTCGCAGCGGCGAAAATCGTCGGGGTCG
The DNA here is from genome assembly GCA_964444805.1 of uncultured Acholeplasmataceae bacterium. Lineage (GTDB taxonomy): Bacteria > Bacillota_I > Bacilli_A > Acholeplasmatales > Acholeplasmataceae > RECG01. The sequence goes on from CAYUIK010000016.1 coordinate 2,347, forward strand.
AGCGAATCTATACGTGCGGTGGCGCACAAGGTATCGCTGCACTCGCATATGGAACGGAATCGATTCCGAAAGTAGATAAGATCGTCGGGCCGGGAAACGCGTATGTCACGATGGCCAAAAGGGAACTCTTCAGTGTTGTCGGAATCGATATGATCGCCGGACCGACCGAAGTCGTCATCTATGCCGATGACAAGACGAATCCCCGCTATGTCGCGGCTGACCTCTTGGCACAAGCCGAGCATGACGTCAGAGCCAAAGCGATTTTGATCACGTCTTCAACGCGCTTGATCCATAGCGTGAACGAAGCGCTCGAACAACAAGTCGAAAAGCTCGCACGCAAGGATATCATCCGCCAAGCGCTCGAAGACTACGGTGTTGCTGTTGTCGTATCATCGGCTGACGAGGCACGCGAGCTGATCGACTGGATCGCTCCCGAACACTTGGAAATCATGGTTGAAAATGCCGAAATGTTCGCCCGAACCATCCGGCACGCGGGAGCGATTTTCATCGGTCCCTACAGTCCCGAACCGCTCGGGGACTATATGGCCGGGACGAACCATACGCTCCCGACTAGCCGGACGGCACGCTTCGCCTCTCCACTCGGCGTCGCTGATTTCATGAAGCGCCAATCGTTGATCCAGTTCGACCGAAATGGTCTTGAAACCTATCGGGATTCGCTCGTACGCATCGCTGAAAGCGAAGGCTTGACGGCGCATGCCAACGCGATCGAGGTACGATTCGATGAAGACTAGAAGACACTTGAAGGACCTCGTTCCTTATCGGGCGGATTCGCTTGACGCCCGCATCATTCTCAATGCCAATGAAACGAACGACGAGCTGTTTCAAGAAAAAATATCCTTTGAACAAAGCCTTTCCCGTTATCCCGAAGCAGAGGGCGAAACGCTTAGGGATCAGATCGCGAACAGACATGGTTTTAGCCGAGAAAACGTCATCATCGGCAATGGCTCGACCGAACTTCTTGAACTGCTCGTCAAGACGTATGTTGAGCGTCATGAGAAAGTATTGACGTCAACGCCAACATTTTCGATGTATCGAGTCTATGCACGCATACATGGAGCCGAACTCATCGAAATACCTCTCGATGCCGAACACCCGACATCCTTTGATCACGTCATCGAAGCGGCTTTAGTAGCGAAACCGAAACTGATCTTTTTATGCAATCCGAACAATCCCACAGGAACCCTCATCAAAAGAAAGCGATTGATCGAACTCGTGGAAAAGACGGACGCACTCGTCGTCATCGACGAGGCGTATATGGATTTCGCCCGAGAAAAAGAATCCGTTTTAAAGGTATCAACCAATTATCCTAACCTTGTCGTTACAAGGACGTTCTCGAAAGCCTACGGCTTAGCCTTTGCCAGGCTCGGCTATTTGGTTGGACCGAAAACGATTGTAGGAGACCTCTTGCGGGTGCAACTGCCATATGCTGTTAACGGGCTTTCATTAAAATTAGGCCTCATGGCACTCGAGCGCGAAAAAGAGGTCAAAACAAGGATTGAAGGCATCATCGAAAGGCGTGATGATTTCTTGCGAAAGGTGCGGGCAATCGGGGCGAAAGCCCGGGATTCCGCGGCCAACTTCGTCTTGATCGAGAGCACCTATGATCTCTACCGAGCATGTTTGAAAAAAGGGATCCTGATCCGATCTTTTGGAAACGGAACCTATCGCATATCCATCGGAACACAAAAAGAAATGGAAGAAACGCTAGACGTACTCAAGGAGGTATATGCATGAGAGAAAGCATGATGACACGGGAAACAAACGAAACGAACATCAAGATAAAACTTGTGATCGACGGTTCGGGTAAAACCTCGATCGATACGGGGATACCCTTTTTCGACCACATGCTCGAAGCATTCGCATTTTACGGAGGCATCGATCTCGAGCTTGTCGCAAACGGCGATCTCGCCAAAGACGATCACCATACGGTCGAGGATATCGGAATTGTCCTGGGGCGGGCATTGCACGAAGCTCTCGGAAACAAGGCGGGTATTTGCCGCTTCGCCGAAAACCTCACACCGATGGACGAGAGTCTCGTTCAGGTTGTCCTCGACATTTCGAATCGACCGGTCTGCGTTTTTTCAAGTGATTTTAGGCGAGAAAAAATCGGGGGACTGTCGCTTGAAAACATTCGAGAATTTTTAATTGCTTTTTCGACCGAAGCGCGATTGACGCTGCACGTCAAAGTCCTTTACGGTGAAAACGACCACCACAAGGCGGAAGCCGTTTTCAAAGGACTCGGACGGGCAGTAAGACAGGCGACTCGCATAGAATCCGCGAGCATCCCATCGACGAAAGGGACGCTCTCATGAACGTGATCATCGACTATAAGGTTGGAAACATCCGTTCGGTCGAACGCGGGCTCAAAAGAGCAGGAATCGACGCCATTGTCACAAATGATCCGAACCGAATCAAGGAAGCCGATCTAATCGTTCTACCCGGCGTCGGGGCATTTAAAGACGCCATCCTAGACCTTAAAGACAAGCGACTCTTTTCCTTGATCGAGGCACACGTCAAGAAGAACAAGGTCCTTCTCGGTGTCTGCCTCGGGATGCAATTGCTTTATCAAAGCAGTGACGAATTCGGGTATCATGAGGGGTTCGGATTTCTTGAAGGAAACGTCAAGCACATGGCACCGGGGAAGAAAATTCCGCACATGGGATGGAACGACCTTTTCGTAGAAAAAGCGGATCCGCTGATACAGGGAATCGAAGAGGGTGACCAAGTCTACTTCGTTCACTCATACGTCGCTCCGATGACGGATGACGTCATCGCCTATACGGTTTACGGGGAAAAAATCCCGGCGATCGTGCGAAAGAACCGCGTGATCGGCATGCAGTTCCATCCGGAAAAAAGCGGAAGCGTCGGGCTCGAACTGCTCAAAGCGATCAAGGAGGGCTATCTATGATCATATATCCGGCGATCGATCTTTCTCAGGGTGCCTGTGTTCGACTGAGACAAGGCGATTTTAATCGCGCAACAATCTTCGATCGCGATCCGATCGCACGCGCCCAAGCCTTCTGGCGTGAGGGTGCTTCCTGGCTTCACATCGTCGATCTCGACGCCGCTCGAACCGGTGAAGCACGAAACATCGAACGAATCAAGGAAATTAAGACAAAAGTACCGGTGCGCATTCAGGTCGGTGGCGGCTTGCGTGATCAAAAACGCATCGAAGCGATGCTCATGACGGGTGTCGACCGCGTCATCGTCGGAACATACGCCACGAGAGCGTTCGACGAACTGATCGAATTGAACCGATTATACCCGAATCGAATCGTTGTTTCGATCGACAGCAAAGACGGTTATGTCACCGATCACGGCTGGCAGAACGTATCACGGATTAGGACACTCGATTTATGTGAGCGTTTGAATTCCCATGGCATCGAACGCGTCATCATGACCGACATCGCTAAGGACGGCATGATGGAAGGGCCGAATTTCAAGCTTTACCAGGATGTCATGAATAAGACGAATCTCAAGATTATCGCTTCGGGAGGGATTTCGTCGATGGAAGACATCGAACAATTGTCGAAGCATCAACTCGATGGTGCGATCATCGGTCGGGCCATCTATGAAGGTAAAATCGATTTGAAGGAGGCCATTTCATGCTTTCAAAACGCATCATCGTCTGTCTCGATGTCCGAGACGGACGCGTCGTCAAAGGCATAAATTTTACGAAATTAAAGGATGTCGGTAACCCGGCAACCCTCGGCAAGCGCTACAGTGCCGAAGGCGCGGACGAACTCGTCTTCTACGATATTACGGCCTCGAGTGAACGACGAGGAATCGATTTCGCTTTCGTTTCCGACGTCGCCGATGAGATCAACATCCCTTTTTGTGTCGGCGGGGGGATAAGCAGTCTCGAAGATATCGCAATGATCCTAAAAAAAGGGGCGGACAAAGTCTCAATCAATTCGGCGGCCATCCGCGATCCTTCGCTCATCACGCGCGCAGCAAAACGATTCGGATCACAGTGCATCGTCTTGTCGATGGACGTCAAAAAAGAAAACGGTGCGTATGTCGTCTATCAAAACGGTGGACGCATCAAAACCGAACTCGAAGCGATTTTCTGGGCTAAGGAAGGTGTGCGTCTCGGTGCGGGTGAACTCGTGGTCAACAGTATGGATGCTGACGGGACGAAAGAAGGATTCGATCTCGAACTTTTAAATGCGATCGCTAAACAGGTAAACGTCCCCGTCATCGCATCCGGTGGAGCCGGCCGAATCGAACACTTCGTCGACGTCGCGACAAAAACCGATGTCGACGCCTATCTCGCAGCAAGCGTTTTTCATTACGAAACGATCACGATCGACCAGGTCAAACAGGAACTCAAAAAGAACGGCGTACCCGTTCGCATAGAAAGGAAGATCACATAATGAAACCCGTATATGACGCAAACGGACTCATCCCCGTCATCGTGCAAGAGGTATCCACGCATGAGGTGCTCATGCTCGGATATATGAATGAGGCGAGCTATAAAAAGACGATGGAAACGAATGAACTCTATTTTTATAGCAGAACGAGAAAAGAACTTTGGAAAAAAGGAGAAACATCCGGAAACACCCAAAAATTAAAATCGCTGTCGATCGACTGTGACGAGGATGCGTTACTCGCAAAGGTCGAACAAACCGGTCCGGCGTGTCACACGGGAAATACCAGTTGTTTTTATCGCGATCTGCTCGGAAAAAACAGCGATACGATGCCCATCCTAGAAGAACTCTATCACGTCATCGCTGCCAAGAACAAAACACCGGACAAAGGGTATACGTCCTACCTTTTCCGTGAAGGACTCGACAAGATCTTGAAAAAAGTCGCGGAAGAGACCGGTGAGGTCATCATCGCTGCCAAAAACAACAACGACGAAACCGTCTATGAGATCAGTGACCTTTTCTACCACGTGCTCGTTCTCATGGTCGAACGAGGCATTACGCTCGATCGAATCGACGAAGAACTCAGGCGGCGCAGAACATGATCGATTTTACGAGCGATTTCCACTTGCATACAGCGTATTCACCGGACGCTGATCGAAAGGCGACGTTTGCGGATTATCTGGTACGAGCGAAAGAAAAAGGAATCCAAAGCGTCGCCTTTACCGATCATTTGGACATCGATCCCGCGCATCCGCTCTTTTTGAAACAAATCGACTATGACCGATACTTTTCGGAACTCGATGCGGTCATGAAAACGAGTGAAATCAAAGTCCGACGAGGAATCGAAATCGGTTATCAGCGGCACGTGAAGGATGAAACCAACTTGTTCTTGAAAAGATATCCTTTCGACTTTGTCATCCTATCGATTCACTATCTCGAAAAGAAAGATTTTCATACGGGTGAATATCACCGGAACAAAACAAAAAAAGAAGCCTATCAAAGATATTTCGAAGCGTGTCTCGATGCGGTTCAAACGATCGATCGATTCGATGTGTTCGGACACCTGGACCACATCACGCGTTATGGAAATTATGGCGACTATGTCTATAACGACTATCGCGCGATCATCGATTTGATTTTAATGGCACTCATAGAAAGAAAAAAAGGGATCGAGATCAATACGTCGGGCTATCGTCATGAAGGAAGGCTCTATCCGAAAAAGGACGTGATCAGACGCTTTCTCGAACTCGGCGGAAATCAAATGACGATCGGATCGGATGCACACAGTATCCTTGACCTTGGACGTGACTTCGAACGCGCAAAAGACGAGCTCAAAGACATCCTTTGAGCTCGTCTTTTTGTCATCTTATCCCACGTGTTAAAGAAAATCTGCTAGGAATGCTTATGATAGTTCGGGGCTTCTTCGGTAAGTTCGACGTCGTGGGGATGGGATTCACGATAACCCGCTGACGTAATTTTGACGAACGTGCCGTTTTCTTTCAGTTCTTCAATCGTCTTTGTCCCACAATATCCCATGGCGGAGCGAAGTCCGCCCATCAGTTGATAGATGATGTCCTTGGCGTATCCTTGGTAGGGAACGCGTCCTTCGATGCCTTCGGGGACGAGTTTTTTCGTTTCACTCAAGTCGTTTTGGAAATAGCGGTCCTTCGAACCTCTTTTCATCGCAGCGAGCGATCCCATACCTTGATAGATCTTGTAGCGACGACGATTGAAAAGGACTTCTTCACCCGGAGACTCCTCAGCGCCCGCGAGGAGTCCGCCGATCATGACTGCGTTCGCCCCGGCGGCGATGGCCTTACTGATGTCTCCCGAGTACTTAATGCCACCATCGGCGATGACGGGGATGTTCTTATCCTTGGCATAGGACCAGACGTCCTGGATCGCGGTAATCTGGGGAACGCCGATCCCAGCGATGACGCGTGTCGTACAGATCGAACCGGGTCCGACACCGACTTTGAGCGCGTCCGCTCCTGCTTCGATCAATGCTTTGGCGGCATCCGCGGTCGCGATGTTTCCCGCAATGAGATCGAGCTTCGGAAAGGACGCTTTGATCGAGCGGACCGTATCGATGATGCCTTGGGAGTGCCCATGGGCCGAGTCGATGGCGATCAGATCGACTTCAGCTCGTACGAGTGCCTGGACGCGAAGAAGCGTATCCGCGGATACGCCGATGGCGGCACCGACCAACAATCTTCCCCGGTGGTCCTTGGCGGCATTTGGAAAGGCGAAAGCCTTCTCGATGTCCTTGATCGTGATGAGCCCTTTTAGGAAGCCCTTGTCATCGATGATCGGCAGTTTCTCGATCCGGTTTTTTAAGAGTATGGCTTTCGCCTCGTCGAGTGATGTCTGGATTGGAGCGGTAATCAAGTTCTTTTTTGTCATGACGGTTTCGATCGAAGCATTTTTGTCCGGATGGAAACGAATATCCCGATTCGTTACGATGCCGATCAAGTGGTTCTTGTCATCGACAACGGGAAAACCGGAAATACGGTATTTCGCCATCAAGTCTTCGGCTTCGCCAACGGTTTGTTTTTTCTCCATCGTAATCGGATCGGTGATCATGCCACTCTCGGAAAGCTTGACGCGTTTGACGTGGGCGACCTGGTCTTCGATTGTCATGTTCTTGTGGATGATGCCGATGCCGCCTTGTCTTGCAACGGCG
>CAYUIK010000017.1:0-12322 GCA_964444805.1 uncultured Acholeplasmataceae bacterium
CCGGTCAAGGTAACTGTTCCATCATTGACACTTGAATCGAGATCGAGCGATTCGCTTGTTCCATCGCGATAGACGACATTGAGCGTGACGCCATCCGCCCAGAGGGCATCTTCGTCACCGATATCATAATAATCTTTCATGGTCCAACCTGAGAGCGTGAACGTATCTACTTCCGAGACCGGTTGAACACAAGCCGTAATAAACAATACGGCGACGATCATAATTAGGGATAGAGTTAATTTTTTCATCGTTTTCTCCTCTTTATTTGTATAGTTAGGGTGTGACTTCCACCGATAGAACACCAGCTAAGCCGTCTACCGTATAGATACTAATCGTATGAATGCTTCCGTCTACCGAAACGCTATAACCGACGACCTGGTCGCGATTAGGAAGATTTTCGAAGTTATAGGTGATGCTTGAACCGTTTTGTTCGATCGTGATTGCATCTTCGGGGTAATCAAAGAGACGCGCATTCCATTCGCTTTGAGAAAGTTTGGTCGCGTTCGCATTTTCGATACTTGCTCCAGGGCTCAGAGCCTGATTATGAACGACGAGTTCGATGGTACTGGGTGTATCCATTTCGATTGTAACCGTGTTCTCGAATTGAATGAGCGCGTACTTTTCGATAGAACGAACGGTTTTCGGGAGTCTTACGACGCCCTCATAGTTTACTTTACCTTCGAGGTAATCGCCAAAAGTTGGTATATTTCTAATCCCGGGGGAAAAGATGATACGATTGATCGGATCGACCATGGCAGCATTCGTCCGCCAGTTGACGTTATTGACGTAAAGCGTTTTATTAGGGTTAAAAGCGTCAAGCAGGTCATCCAAAAGCGCTTGGTGACTGCTATCTTGCAACAGACCTTGAAGAAATCCAGGTTCGTTAAATCTTTCCAATAACGTGTGCGAATAACCGCTTCGAAGGCCCCAAACGATGTTCGCCACGGTTGAACCCGAAGTCGTCAATAATAACCGATCATTGCCAAAGAGTGCTTCGGGCGCTTCGATATCTTCCGGTACTGTCGTTCCGTTCAAGAGCCTAATCGTTGGTTCGAACCCGAGTTCGGTGACGTCGAGACTTGCGATGTCATCGTATTTGCTGACGACGACTCGTCCGTACTCCTTGAGGTAGAAAAAACCAGCATTTCGCGATCTCGGTGTAAAATCGAACGGCGTATCACTGAATGCATTTAACAGTTCCCGTACGTCGAAGGCATCTAATGATTCCGGATCGATGTCCGGATTTTCAATAAAAATAGGCTCTAACAAACGGTTCATGTTTTCGACGTATTGCGTGTCATTGCTGAAACGCGCTTGGTCGATAAAACCATTAAAACCGACGAGCGTCACCGCGCTTAACACCGCGATGATCGCGATGACGACAATTAATTCTACGAGTGTAAATCCTTTTGTCCCCTTTTCTCTCATACCAGTCCCTTTCTTTAGCACGTGCACATGCCAACTCCAATCGTTCTAATGATTACAAACTCTTTCTAAAAAGTGACATAATCATTGTAGTGAAACTATAGCATGAAAGGTTCCATATTTCAATTGACATGTTTTCAATTACGGCAACACCGATAAAATTTCATCGTTCATGAAACGAAAAAAAGGCCACGAAGGCCTTAATTCCTTTTTTAAGCGGCTCTAGCGATCGAGTGTTTCTTTGATCGCATACGTTTCAATCAGATTTCGGTGGAGCGCATAGATCGCGAGTGATACGTTGAATCGCAAGCCCAATAAGGCGATTGTCGTGTGCAATAGGACGATCTGTTCATCTTTGGCATAGAGAATGGCGTATCCGAAAAGCGCCATAAACGTAAGACCTGCCAACAAGAGGTCGATCGTATGCGAATCGATCGAGGCGTAAGCGTTGAAGTCTTTTAGGTCGAGTCGATCGTCACGACCCTTCAAAACCCCTACGCGGAAATATTGATAGACCATCATGGCGAGGGAAAGGAGAGAAAAAAGAACGTAGAGATTGCCCGTCAAGGGAATCCGGAACGAAGGAACGAGAAGAATCGTGAGAACAACGTTAACGAGCGAAAGGACCGCTCCCGACATGATTAGAAGCGATTGCATGCGTTTCCTTTTTTTCATGACACGTTCTGAAAGGGATGAGGCATAGACATATGATTTCGAATCATGGATGAATACGGACTTACTCGGCCTAAAAGGGGAAACGAGAACTTTAATCGAGTAGACAAAGAAAACAACCAGCCAGGTCACAAAGAGAAAAAGCGTGACGTATTCGAGTATGGCGTGTTTGAAAACTGCAATAATCATCGTTAAAAAGGTCAACGCCACGACGAAGACGAGCGGGCGAAAACCATTCCAGTCGAGATCTTCGAAAATTCGGACTTCTTTTAGAAGGTTACGCAACAATGTTTCTTCGGGATCGTTGCGATCATGACCGACCAGCAAATAGTCCGTGGACACGCCGAAATATCCGGCAATCGCGATGATGATGTCCGAGGACAGTTGTCCCTTTCCGTTTTCCCAAGCGCTAACGGTCGCCGGTGAATTGAAACCGAGGGCGTTCGCGAATTCTTTTTGCGAAAGGTTTTTCTCTTGTCTGAGTTTGCGGATGCGATTTCCAATGTGTTCGTTCGTCATGGATCCAAGGCCTTCCTTTATTGTTGACCACATCCATTATAGCATATACTTTCGACGTCATTTCGTCCTTGTTTGTTGTTTTTGAACAAAAAAGAAAAAAATCTTCTTTCGAAAAACAAGGGTTTTTCTAACAACCTCCAACAAATAAACACGAATCGGTTTAAAACCCTTGAATAATGTAAACGTTTGCATTATAATACAGGTGAAACGTTTCGACACTCGGAAACGGACGCATAGCGTACACGAACCAGCATCATACGTAAAAATGAATCCTTGGCTCGCATGACGGCATCAAGCGATGAATTGGAACATCATGGTCTGGTTTATATTTTATACTAAAATCGAAACGTTTCGATAAACAAAATAAGAGAGAAAAGAAACAAAGGAGGAGAATATGAGAAAGACTGCAAGATTGTTCGTACTGTTTTTGGCCTTGGGCTTTATGTTCGTCATCGTGGGGTGTACCGACCCCATCGTCGATGACACGCCATACAATGCTCTGGGCGAATGGGAAGACGGCGGAGACGGCGTCTACGACATCCTGACGAATACCGAGGATGAACTCGGATTCGCCTACAACAAGGGGGCTTTCCCGGATGCGTACATGACGAGCCCGGAGTTCACCAAGAATCTCACGAACTTCAAGAAACTCGTCATCACCGTTGAAGGAACGGGCACGATGCTCGTCCGACTCGAAACCGAGGATGAAACGCCCGCCCGCGAGGTACGCCTCAACGTGACCGGTCTCAAGGGAACCTATGAGTGGAACTTAAACGACCACAAGGATTTCCTTGCTGTCGTAAACCGGATCGTCGTAATCGGAGCACCCGGTAAAGAAGAGTCGATCGGATCGATCAGCGTAACCGAGATGAGCTTCTACAAATCGGTCGCCGATGGTTTCATCATCAATGACGGATTCGACAACATTCCGTCGAACGTGAACGAATACAACGGGACCGATGAAACGTTTGATTTCAACCAGAAGTGGCAGAACTTCAGTGAAGGCATCTATGACATCACCGAAGAAGAAGACCACGTAACGGCAACATTCGACAAACCGGCCGGCGAAGAATGGGCAGCACTGCAGTCCTTCGTTCAAGGTGACTTCACGGAATTCAACTATCTCGTCGCCAAAGTGACCGGTACGGACGGACAACCGTTCATTTTGAAGGCCGCTGATGGCGTTGAAACGAAAGAGTTCCTATCCGATGAAGTGACGGAAGTCGTTGTCGATCTGACGGGTATGAGCACGGAAGACAAGAACGCGATCACCTTTATTCTCGCGTTCGGTAACGCCGGACGTACCGGAACCGGTGAGTTCACGGTCCATGAGGCGTTCTTCGCCAAGGACTACGACTATGAAGCACCGGAATACGACGTGAACGTCTATGACGGTGGTGAATCCGAATTCGCACTCGTCCATTGGTATGACGGTGGCGACCTCGTCTACACCATTACCGAAGGCATGGACGGATTTGATGTCGTCTATGACAAACCGGAAGCGTCGATGCACTGGTCGAACATGCTCGCCTATCTCGATGGCGATTTCAGTGATTTCACCGAGATCGAATTCGTTTTGACCGGCACGACCGACAAGTCGGTTCTGCTCAAGATCGAAGGTCCGCTCGGGAACGTCGAAGAAACGGTTGTTTTCGATGGAACCGAACAAACCGTAACCGTCGATCTGTCGTCGTTGACGACCGAACAGATGGCAGCACTCAACAAGGTGCTCGTGTTCGCGGCACCCGGTGGAACCGGAACCGGTGAGTTCACGATTCATTCCGTGACGTTCAAGGCGGATGCCTATTCTTTCCTTGACGGCTGGTATGAAAACGATGAGGGAACCTATGACTTCACGATGACCGATGATGCTCTATTGGTCGACTACACCAAGATCGCCGGACAGGAATGGGCCTTTATGCGCATCGATTTCGATCCCGAAGACGTGCAAGGATTGAACACGTTGACCATGACATTCGTGGGAACGGAAGGTATGGAACTGCTCGTCAAGCCGAATGATTCCGGCTCGTTGGAATCATGGGTTGATTTCACGGAGAAAGACACCGTGACGATTACCGCGACCGCGGAATCCTTCGAAAACGTTTTGATCTTCGCCGATCCGAACATGGCTTCGACCGGATCCTTCGAAATCACCAAGGCGACGCTCACATACGTTCGTCCTGCAGCTCTCGATCCCGAGATCGCCTATGACTTCACGCACGGATGGGTCGACAATGACGGCGATATCTATACGTTCAATGATGTCGAAGGAACGAACGTCGTAACTTTCGACAAGGAAGCCGGACAGGAATGGTCGTTCATGAAGTACGACTTCGATCAGGATCTCGCGAACCATAATACGATTTCGCTCACGATTCAGGGTGACGAAGGACTCGAACTGTTACTCAAACCGAACGACAACTGGGAATACGAACGCGTCGTGACGCTATCGGCAGAACCTCAGACGTTCGTCTTCGAAATGGATGAGACACCGATGAACTTCCTCATGTTCGTCAGCCCGATGCAAGGCACACTGACGGGTACGTTTGAAATTTTGTCGGCACAGATCACGTATGTCGAACCTCCGACAGTGATCGAATCGCCTTGGACCGACAACGACGGTGACATATATACTTTTGATTATGCCGATGGTAAAACGACTGTCACGTTTGACAAGGAAGCCGGACAGGAATGGTCGTTCATGAAAAACACGTTCGCTGGTGACCTTTCTGAATTTAACGTCATCACCGTCCACGTGACCGGTGACGAAGGACTCGAACTGCTGTTCAAGCCGAACGACATGGGAATCTATGAACAACTGATCGAACTGACCGGTGATCCGCAGGAAATCGTCTTCGAAATGACGGACGTCCCGGAAATGATGTTGTTATTCACGAGCCCGATGCAAGGACGTCTGACGGGTTCCTTCGAAATTGAAATGCATCTTTCCTACGTTGAACCCGCACCCATCGACATGGATGTCGACATCGATTTTACGCTCGGTCCCTGGATCGACAATGACGGTGGAATCTATACGTTTACCGAAGTCGAAGGTGCAATGAACGTCTCCTTTAATAAGGAAGCCGGACAGGAATGGGCTTTCATGAAGTATGAGTTCGAGGAAAACCTGTTGAACCACAACACGATTACGCTCGTCATTTATGGCGACGAAGGACTCGAATTATTAATTAAACCGAACGACAACTGGGAATACGAACGCGTCGTGACATTGACCGTTGAACCCCAGACCTTCGTTTTCGAAGGGATCGAAAACCCGATGAATGTGCTCATCTTCGTAAGCCCGATGCAAGGCAATTTGACCGGTGAATTCGTCATCGATTCCGCGATCGTATCACACGAAGCGGGCGACCTCGACCTCGAAGCGAACTGGATCGATAACGATGGTGACATCTACACCTTCGACGACGTCGAGGGCGAAACCATCGTCACCTTCGACAAGGAAGCCGGACAAGAATGGGCCTTCATGAAGACCGAGTTCGACCTCGACCTTTCAATCTACAATACGCTGATTATGCACGTTACCGGTGAAGCCGGACTGCAGATACTCGTGAAACCGAATGATTACTGGGCTTACGAACAGACCGTCACGTTCACCGGTGAAGAGCAGACGATCGTATTCACGCTTGATGACGAACTCGAAAACATCCTGATTTTCGCCGATCCTTTTCAAGGCGGGTTGACCGGAACCTTTACCATTCACGGTCTTGTCGTCTCCTACGTCGAACCCGAACCGGAACCAAGCGACCCGGATTTCACGACCGGTTGGACGAACCAGGATCAAGACGTCTATACGATTTTAGAAGTTGAAGGCACGACAGAAATATCCTTCAACAAGGAAGCCGGACAGGAATGGAGCTTTATACGCTACGACTTCGCTGGCAACTTCGAAACCTATAACACCTTCACCTTGACGGTAAACGGTGATGCAGGCCTGGAAATCCTCCTTAAAGCCAATAACAACAACGCCTATGAACAATGGGTGACGCTGACCGGTGAGGATCAGGACATCACGTTACAGATCGATGAAACACCGGTATCCCTATTCATCTTCTTTGACCCAATCGCGGGTACGCTAGAAGGAAACATGGATATCTTACATGCCGAATTGACGTATAACGAATAATACATAGTGATTGGGGGATGGATCCATCCCCCAATCCTTCAATAAGGAGAATCCGATGAAAAAATATGTTCTAACACTTTTAATTTTTACGCTTGCTCTGTCACTCTTCGCTTGTGGCGGAAACGGTGATACCGATGACGAGGATGATCGCATCGAGATTACTTACGCCTCCTGGAACCTCGGTAGTCCCGATTCCGAAGAACCAAACATGGAAAGACTCATGATCGAAGCATTCATGGAGGAACATCCTGAGATCAAGGTTCGCATCATCGAAAGACCGAAAGAACCGGGAACCAACGATGACTTGGGCTGGAACGAATTTTTAGCCGCCAGGGCGTCGACACGAACGCTTCCCGACGTCTTCCAATCCGATAACATTCCACTCTACGTCATCAACGACTGGGCCATGAATATTACGGATATCGCGAATGCTGATGCCGAATACCTGAACATCAGCGAAGATATTCGCGGTGTTTCAACCTACGACGGCAAAGTGATGGGACTTCCCAATGCAGTCTTCTATGCCGGATATCTCGTCAACGCTACGCTCTATGACCGGCAAGGTCAAGACGCACCGACGATCGATTCGACCATGCAGGAACTGATCGACCTGACTAAAGCCGCGGCCGACCACGCCAGTACGACCAACAATGGTGTCGTCGGACTCGAAGGCATCGAACATCTCATCCACTGGTATCCTGCCCAACTGAATGAAGATTTCACCTGGTTCACGCTTTCCGAAGACGGGTTCAATCTCGACTCCGAAGCATTTACCGAAACCATTGAGATCTATCGCGAACTTAGAACGGACAGTTCGTTCGTCCTCGAAGCGCTCTATGATCTGGCCGCTGATGAAGAAGCCGGTGTCGAGATCGAAAACATCTTTCCCGAAGGCGACCCCTTCAACAACGGGAACATCCTCGCCAAATTTTTCTATTCCTGGGATTTCGGATGGATCCAATCCTACATCAACAGTGGTCAATACACGTGGGACCTCGATTTCATCGGTACGCCCGTTGTAAACGAAAACAAGCGCGTTCCGATCGTCGCCGATTTCTTCACGATCGCATCGAACTCCGAACATCCGGAAGAAGCTTATGAACTCGCCAAATGGATGGGCTACGGCAAGGCCGGTTACGAGAAACGCGTCGAGCTATCCAATACCGTTGCCGGTATTCCCCAAGTGAACTTCGCCCCGATCCAAAACGACGCGGACTTGCTCGACCTCTACTTCGCCCTCTATCCCAACTTCACGTCGCTTCGAACGATCATCGAATCGGGCGAGTTCATCGTTGAACCGCCGAAATACCTGCCGGGATACGTCGATGCGAGATATCAAGGAACCTATGACGCCGAAAACAAGATGGCGGACATCATCAACGCGCTTTTGGCGGGTGAGGTTCAGCTCGCCGATATTCGGACACAACTAAACGAACGCGCGAATGCCCTCTATGACCAGGTCAACGACGCTTTCGAAGATGCACTCGCACAAAAATAATTTTATGAGACAAGCATCGGAATCCGAGAATTCGGGTTCCGATGCCAACCATAACGTCTGAACGGGAGAAAAGCAATGAAACGATCTCGACGCCTTGTGATTGCAGCGATCCTCCTGATGGTGATCGTCTTTCTCGTCATCTACTTCGGTCGAACGCCGGAAAAGGCTCGACCGACTCTCGCTACTTTGAGCGACGTCCGCATGCAGGAACACTATTCCGAATATATGGCAAGCCACCCCGAGCCGGTCTTTCATGACGCGCAACTCGTTTTTCCTCATACCGTCTTTGACCTCGATTTCGGTGAGGAAAACCGGATGGAAGACGACTATTACGCCTGGCGAGATCCCGCTGGAATCCGCCTCTCTTTCGACGTGGAAAAAGCCGGTCATTACGCCGTATACTTCGACTATCGGACGGATGGCGACTCCCATGTCCCGATCAACCTGTCCGTCTATCTCGATGGTGCAACGGAGCCGCCTTACTTTGAAGCGTCACAGATCACACTCGATCGTCTCTGGCAGGAAACCGAAGACCCGGGAACCGATCGTTATGGCAATGACGTCAACGTTTTGCAGGAGCCCTATGAGAGCTGGCAAAAACAACCCCTAACCGATTCGCGACGTTTTTACAGTGACGGATTGACGTTCTATTTCGACGAAGGCGCCCACTCGATCGAGTTCTACAAGGGTTCGGGTGAAATCCTTTTAAAGGAGATCACGCTCAAATCGATCGAAAAACGGGTCGACTACACCGATTATATCAAGCTACACCAAGAGATGAACGAAAACGATTCATTTCGCATCGAAGCCGAAGAGGCGACCTACAAGAACTCCTCTACGATCATCCGCGGCATCAACCGCGATCCTTTGGTTGAACCCTTTTCACTGACACGACTGAAACTCAACGTTCTCGGAACCGATTCCTTCGATGAACCCGGGGATGCGGCGAGTTACCTGCTGCCGATCGAAGAGGCGGGACTCTATCATCTCACGCTCAAGGTCAACTTGAGCGAGGTGAACAAGACGGTCTATCGAACGATCCGCATCAATGGAAAAATTCCTTTCGCCGAGGCGAAACACGTCCCGATCTCCTATCAAAGAGGTTGGCAAAACGTCACGCTTTCGAGTCTTGAAGGCACCCCGTTTCTTTTCTATCTCGAACCCGGTGACATCGTGACGGTTGAAGTCGACGGGACGCTTTTTTCCGCAGCTTACGAACACTTGAAAATGATTGCTGACGAGATGACGACGCTTGGTCTCGACGTCGTCAAACTGACCAAGAACAACACCGATCGCGGGATCGATTGGGACATGAAAAGCTACTTTCCGGATCTGGAAGTCACGTTGCGTACATGGATCGACGACCTCGAAGCGATCGACAACACCTTAAAAGCACTTTACGGGTTTAGCCGGGATGCCCAGATCAATCGTGATCTCAAGGCGGCTGTCGCGAAGCTCGAACGGATTGCTTTAGACGTCGATGAACTGCCGCGTCGTCTTACGCTGTTATCGACCGGATCGTCGAGCGCACTGCAGATGATCGCGAACCAGCTCGACCAGGTCGTTAAACAGCCGATGGTCTTCGATGCCCTTTTCGTGCACGGAACCGAAACCGATCTACCGGATCCGACGCCGAGCCTCTGGCAACAAACCAAAGTCTTTTTCGCCCGGTTCTTTCAATCCTTTTTCGATCCGGCCTACGACATCACATCCTCGAGCGGTGAACTCGAAGTCTGGGTTAACCGGCCCCGGCAATACGTCGATTTGATCCAGCGCATCACCGATGCGCACTTTACGACTGAAACGAATAAAAACGTCAAGATCAGCCTGATCAACGACGACTCGAAGCTCTTGCTGGCGAACTCAGCCGGACAACAGCCCGACGTCGCGATGGGCGTCTCGGCCTGGATTCCGATCGAATATGGCATGCGTGGCATGCTCCATGACCTTTCCGGTGCCCCCGATTTCGAAGAGACGATCGCCGTCTATCATCCGGAACAGCTCATTCCGATGGTCTATGACGAGAAGCTCTACGGTCTGCCCGAGACCGAGAACTTCTACGTCCTTTTCTACCGCAGGGACATCGTCATCGAAGAACTCGGTCTCGAGGTTCCGGATACGTGGGAAGACGTTTTGGACATGTTGCCGGTCTTGCAGCGCTACGGCATGAGTTTCTATGTGACGCTATCTTCGATGAGCGCCCAAAAGTCCTTCGACTCGACCGCACCGTTCATCTATCAGCACGGCGGTAAGATCTACCGGACGGATGGCTTCGGTGCCGCGATCGACGACGAGAACACGATACGTGCGCTCAATTTCATGACGGACCTCTATCGCGAACACGCGATTCCCGACCAGATTCCGAGTTTTTTCAACAGTTTCCGCTATCAGACGATCCCGATCGGGATCGGTGATTTCGGCATGTATCTCCAACTCATGAATGCCGCTGCGGATATTCGTGGTCTTTGGGAAATCGCGCTCGTTCCGGGAGTCGAACGAACGATCGAAAACCCCGTAACGAACGAAGACGAAACGATCATCGACCGATCGATGCCGGGCGCGCAACAAGCCGCCGTCATCTTCGAGAAGAGCACGCGAAAAGAGGATGCCTGGGAATTTCTGTCCTGGTGGATGTCAACGGAGACCCAGATCCTGTTCTACGAAACCCTACTCAATACGCTGGGAACCCGCTATCTTTGGAATTCGGCCAATCTCGAAGCGTTCGCGTCTTTCCGTTGGAACGAGGAACACAAGAACGTCATCCTCGAACAGTGGTCACACTTGAAGGAAGTTCCCCGTATTCCGGGAAGCTACATCATCGAACGCGAGATCAGCAACACGTGGAACAAGGTCGTCTACGATGACGCGAATCTTCGAGCCGGCGTCAGCGATGCCATGCTCAAGATCGACCGTGAACTGACACGAAAGATGATCGAGTTCGGGTACTTGGACCAGCAACAAAACCGGATTCGTCCGTTCATCGTTCCGACCAAAGAAGACATATTGAGGTGGTATGACGATGACCGGGAATAACGCGCTCAAAAAGAGGATTACGACTTTCATCGAAACTGAAAAGAAACAGTTCAAGGCCGACGACAAGTCCGCCTACCTTTTCGCGCTGCCCTACATCCTTCTTTTCATCGCGTTCATCGCCATTCCGGTCGCGCTCGCGATGCTTCTTAGTCTAACGACGTTCGATCTCGTCAAAAGTCCTGTTTTCAGTGGCGTGAACAATTACGTCTATCTCCTGACGACCGACGAGGAATTCATGCGCTACATTTTACCGAACACGATCAAGTTCGCCGTGATCGTCGGACCAGGCGGATATATCCTCGCCTTCGTCATGGCGTGGGCTTTGGCTCAGCTTCCGCATAAGCTCAGAACCGTTCTCGCCATCGTTCTTTACTCACCGTCTTTGACCGCGGGCGTGACCATGACCGTCGGCTGGCGCGTCTTCTTCGCCGGTGACGAATCCGGTTATGTCAACTACCTCTTGCTTCGACTCGGGCTAATCATCGAACCGATCGCCTTTTTGCAGTCCCCCGACTACCTCTTTACGATCATGATCATCGTCGCACTTTGGGGGAGTATGGGCGTCGGATTTCTCGCGATGCTCGCCGGGATTCTAAACGTCGATCAGGAACTCTATGAAGCCGCCTACATCGACGGTATGAACAATCGCTTTCAAGAAGCGTTCTACATTACGATTCCTTCGATGAAACCGCAGATGCTCTTCGGGGCCGTCATGGCGATCGTGGGGACGTTTAGTGCCGGCGCGCTCGGGGTCCAGCTTTCGGGGTCGAATCCGACGCCGAACTATTCCGGATCTTTGATCGTGAACCATATCGAGGACTATGGATTCATCCGCTATGACATGGGTTACGCGGCGGCTCTATCCGTCGTTTTACTCGTCATCATTCTGCTCTTTTCCAAGCTCTCTTGGAAACTGTTCGGCGAAAACGACTAGGAGACTTACTATCAAAAGTCAAGGGATAAATAAAAATAAACAGTAAAAGACTTCACAAGGAAGCCTAAATGCATTATATGACCAATAAGAGGTAGCT